>JAFGGF010000139.1 GCA_016930735.1 Prolixibacteraceae bacterium | reverse complement strand
TCTCCCTTCAGAGTTGACCCATAATTTTTCAAATTTCCCGAAACCGTAAACTTCAGCCAGAGCATAATTTTTATCATCGTAATAATACCTTCCTGAATAATTTACATTACCTGAAACTGAAGGTCCGTACAGCTTGTTATCGAAGGTAGTAGTTATGGTTGTTGTCTCTCTGGAAGATTCACCTGTTGAATAAACGGGACCTATTCCTGCGAGTATGTTAAATGATTCCTGCCTGTCGGATAAGAACTTCCATGAATTAATTTCAAAATTATAATACAAAATGTTATTTGCCCTTTTTTCTGAATTTTCAGAAAACCCGGTATTTAACGATTCACGCCCGTTATTCCTGTAAAACCGCAAACCCGTATTGATTTCAGTTTTAACAAAAAACGAAGTTGAAAGCGTATCTGTATATGACTGCCCCGGAACCTGTCCTGAAATCAGACCCATAAAAAGCACCTGAAAAACAAATAACAAAATGACTTTTACAATACTCTTCATAAATTAAATATTAAACAGCGAAGGTAAACATTCGCCTGTATATAAAAGGTAAGGTACGTGTTAATAAACTTTAATGAGTTTAAAACGCACAATAATAATGTTAATTTTGTTTCGAAATAAAATTGAATGAAATGTCGGTTCACAATGAAATAAAAAAGGTTACCACCCACCGCTTGTCAGAAATGAAACTCCGTGGAGAAAAAATTGCCATGTTAACATCGTACGATTTCAGCATGGCAAAATTAGTGGACGAAGCCGGAGTTGACGTGATCCTTGTCGGCGATTCTGCTTCCAATGTGATGTCCGGATTTGAAACAACCATCCCAGTCACTCTCGACCAGATGATCTACCATGGTGCATCGGTGGTCAGGGCAGTTCACAGGGCACTGGTTGTGGTTGACCTGCCTTTTGGCACTTACCAGGGAAATTCCAGAAATGCCCTTGACTCTTCCATTCGGATCATGAAAGAAACAGCTGCCGATTCGGTAAAACTGGAAGGGGGGGTTGAGGTAATTGATTCAGTAAACCGTATACTTTCTGCCGGGATCCCGGTAATGGGACATTTGGGATTAATGCCTCAATCGATCCATAAATTCGGAACTTATACTGTCAGGGCAAAAGAAGAAGAGGAAGCAGAAAAACTGATAAACGATGCCAAATTGCTGGAAGAAGCGGGATGTTTTGCCATTGTCCTGGAAAAAATCCCGGCCGACCTCGGTAAAAATGTTGCTCAGGAACTCAAAATACCGGTAATAGGAATCGGCGCCGGACCTTATGTCGATGGGCAGGTTCTGGTAATTCATGATATGCTTGGAATTACCCAACAGTTCTCACCACGCTTTTTACGAAGGTATCACAACCTTGCTGCCGAAATTAAAGGTGCGGTGGGAAATTATATCGAAGACGTTAAAGCTGAAAATTTCCCAAACGAAAAAGAATCGTATTAATAAGTAATTATTCAAAATCTGATAATTCAGAATGGATATACTCTACGAAGACAACCATATTATTGCCGTCAATAAAAAGTGTGGTGAGTTGGTGCAGGGAGACAACACCGGCGATGACCCACTGAATGAACAATTAAAAAGGTTCTTGAAAGAAAAATACAACAAGCCCGGAAATGTATTCTGTGGAGTTATCCACCGCATCGACAGGCCCACAAGTGGTGTTTTACTGTTTGCCAAAACTAGCAAAGCATTAACGCGGCTGAATAAAATGCTGAGTGAAAAGGACGAGATAAAAAAGAATTACTGGGCAGTTGTGGACAAACTTCCTGAAAAACAATCCGATACACTGAATCATTTCCTTGTAAGAGATGCAAAACAAAACAAATCATTTGCATTCGACAGGGATCAGGAGAATGCAAAACCTGCATCATTAACCTATACTCACATTGCCAGTTCAGACCGCTATCACCTGCTTGAAATAGAATTGCATACCGGCCGTCATCACCAGATACGGGCTCAACTGGCAAAAATCGGCTGCCATATAAAAGGTGATTTAAAATACGGGTTCCCAAGGTCGAATAAGGATGCTGGAATTCATTTGCACGCAAGGAAAGTGGAATTTATCCATCCGGTAAAAAAAGAACCTGTATTAATTGTTGCCCCTCCTCCTTCCGATCCGGTTTGGGATGCAATGATGGATATTGTTTCTGCTTAATTATTTTAATGCATGTGGCCTGAATCCAAACGGCAGCAGGTTTTCAACCCCCTCAAGCAATTGTATCGGATTTCCATCAAGAATAACAATTACCGGCTTTTCAAACCGTGATTCGGTTTCAAGAAGAACCTGCCTGCAAGAGCCACATGGGCTTACCAGATCAGGTATCTGCCCGTTTTTCCCGATTGCTGAAACCGCAATGGCTGTTACAGGAATGTCGGGATAATTTGCATTGGCATAAAACAGGGCAACCCTTTCGGCACATAATCCTGAAGGGTATGCAGCATTTTCCTGATTATTTCCTGTCACAATGGTTCCATCCTCAAGTAATACCGCTGCTCCGACAAAAAAACCTGAATAAGGAGCATATGCATTTTTTGCTATTTCCCTTGATTTGATTAAAAGATCTTTAAAATTTCCGGTTAACTCATCCAGATTTTTAAACTCATTAATTTTTACCCTGATCTCTTTTGTTCTCATGTATTTAATTTTATCTTAACCTTGTTGCCAGAGACTCAAAACCTGTTTTCAACGTTGATATGTTGAAAATTAAAATAATTTCATATCAGGAATTTACAGCAAAAGTACAATTTTTAATGTTAGACAATTAAATTTATCTGAAATTAACGTGTCCGATAATTATGGTAATAAAACGGTTCATAGTTTTTATTTTTTTTCTGAATCTTGGTTTTGTAGTTTATCCGATAAACGACATCCGTCAGCAATATATTATCAAATATCAGGTCCTGGCAATTAAGGAAATGTCGCGAAGCGGTATTCCTGCAAGCATTACAATAGCACAGGCATGCCTTGAATCAGGTGACGGACAAAGTGAACTGGCCCGGTTGTCAAACAATCATTTTGGAATTAAATGCAAAACAAACTGGCGGGGTGAAAAAGTATTTTACGACGATGATGAAAAAAATGAATGTTTCAGAAAATATGATAATGTTGAAGATTCATACCGCGACCATACTGATTTCCTGATGCAGAATATCAGGTATGCCGATCTTTTCCTGAAACACCATACCGATTACAAATCGTGGGCAAAAGGATTAAAACATGCCGGATATGCTACTGACCCGAATTACGATAAAAGGTTGATCACTATTATTGAAGAATACGAATTATACAATCTTGACCGGAAATGGAGCACTGAAGAACTCTCTAATTTTAAGGTAGTCGGATCCGACAATAATTTTACCGGCGTTTTAATAAATCCCTTCCAGTCTCATGTTGTGGAAATAAGGAACCGACTGAAAACGATTGTTGTAAAAAATGGGGATACATTTGAAACCATTGCACAGGAATTCGGAATGGAAGACTGGGAAATTTACCAGTACAATGATTAT
>JAFGGF010000138.1 GCA_016930735.1 Prolixibacteraceae bacterium | reverse complement strand
TGAATATTTATACCGTTCTTATCAGATATATAAAGAAGGTAATTCCCTGCCTTGTAATGTTGCATTTCAATTATTTCACTGGCAGTTTGAATATTTTTAACTGATAACAGATTGCCTTTTATATCAACCAACCTGTACGTTAATTGAAAATCTTCTGCTTTAGAAATATTCAAATGCAGGCAGGTTAAAACAGGATTTGGAAATACTTTTAGCTGAATCCCTTCAAATAATATTTCATTCACTGCCGTAACCAACAGTTTGGATTGATTAAATCCCTGGGTCATTATATTACCGGAATTTACAAGTGTTTCAATTACAGGTTCGCCGATTGTAAAAACAACCGAATTTTCAGAGTTCCGGAAATACTCCCCACCTGTAGCAACAACTTCCTGGGCATTTGAATATCCTATCCAAAAAACCAGGATCAATAATTTTAAGATGATTTTTAAGTTCATACGCATCGGTTTTTAAAGGTTTTTAATTTCCAATTTGAATTGAATCAATATTAACTGACTCAAAATTAGATTCTTGACCAAACCGAAACAAGTGTGAAATTACGGGAATTGAACAGGTATTTTTACCTGTTTTAAATCAGGTATTTTGTGAAATAAAGGATTTTTAAAAGTAATTATAAAGAAATAAGCTTATTTTTTATTGAAAATATTAGAAGTTCAAGGGTACTTTTCGAACCGGTTTTTGAGATCAGGTTTGCCTTATGCCCTTCCACAGTACGTGGGGTTATTGCCATTTTATCTGCAATTTCCTTACTCGAAAATCCCTGTGCAATGAGCATCAACACCTCCAGTTCGCGACGTGTGATACTAAAATTATCTTCCTGAGCAGTAATTTTTCTTAAATATTTATCAGTGAAATAAGGCAGCAATTCTTCAGAAAAAAAGCTCTTCCCTGACAGAATTACCTTTAGGGCATGTTTTAATCCCTCTGGCTCAATACTTTTTAAAAGGAATCCTTTAATACCAGCCTGTAACATTTTCTGTAAATGTTCTTCCTCGCCAAAAGCCGATAAAGCGACTATGTTCAAATCGGGATTTTCCGATAACGCAAGTTTTGTTGCTTCAATACCATCCATTTCAGGCATGTTGATATCCATTAAAATCAGGTCGGGAAATCCATATTTTATAATTTCGAGAAACTCTTTTCCATTTGTAGCTTCAATTACTTTTTCAACAAAATCAAAATCTTCCAAAGTCATTTTCAGGCCCATCCTGAAAAACTTATGGTCCTCAACAATAAGTATTTTGACTTTTTTATCCATTCAATTAAAATTTACTTTTTAATCTTATTATAGCTTCCATACCTTCCCCTTCTTTTCCTTCAATTTCGATTTCTCCACCGATCGATTTAATATTATCGGTAATATTTTTAATTCCCAATCCAGCTTTTATATTTTCTTTGTCGAATCCTTTTCCGTTATCGGAATACCGGATTACATTAACTGAATCAACAATGTCAATACTGATAGTAACTTTATCGGCATTTGCGTGTTTAATTGTATTATTTATCAATTCGGTTATTACTCTGTACAATACAAGCTTTTCCGGCTGATTAAATTTCGGTAACTCCTTTTCAGAGTTAACTGTAAAATTAATGCTTGAGGTCTTTTTAATACGAAAGATAAACTTATTGACAGAATCAATCAGATCCTGTTCGGCAACAGCAATAGGCATTATGTCATACGCAATATTCCTTGTATTTGTAATTGCCTCGTTTAATATTTCTTTTGTTGTCATTACCAGTTCAGAAGATTCGGAACCTGTAATTTTATTGATGTACAATTTAAGGCTTGAAAGCAATGGCCCCAGCCCGTCGTGCAATTCTTTGGCAAACCGTTTCCTTTCTTTTTCCTGAACCTCAACTTCAGTGGAATATACTTTCTTTTCCATTTCGGAGATTTTCAACTCCGACTCTTTCTGTAGTATCAGTTGTTTGCTTTTTTGCCTTCGCCTGTAGGAATAAAAAATAATTGTAAAAAGCAAAACACCTAAAATTGAGATTATTACTATGGAATAAAGGAATGCTCTGTTTTTCTTTAACTGAAGCGATTGAACCTTATTTTCTGATTCCAGTAATTTATTTTGTTCAATATGCTTTTCGGTTTCGTATTTGGTTTCAAGCTCAGCAATTTGTTTGTGTTTTTCCTCTGTGAATAAAGAGTCCTTTAATTCTGAATATTTTTTATAATATTCCAAAGCTTTAGGATAATTTTTCTGAATCAAATACAATTCATAAAAATTGGCATAGTTACCTAAATACCTCTGTGTTAGCCCTAATTCTATAGCAATTGAATGACTTAATGAAAAATATTCAAGAGCTTTTTGATAATTTCCCATTTCTTTAAATGCATAACCTAAATTTTCAATAAATACAATGGATAATGATTTAGCATCAATATCATTGCAAATATCCAATGCTTGCTGAATATAAATCAAAGAAGAATCCCTATTCCCATTGTTCCAGAATGTTCTACCCAATTCGCCCAATGCTAATGCAAGTGACCGTTTATTTCCAATAGAACTATTCAGATTGATTGCTTTTCTGATATATTTAAGAGCTTCCTCATAATTTTGTAGCTGCGAATAAATAAAACCTATATTGGATAATGTTGTACCTTCATTAATAAAATCCTTCTTCTCATGAAATAATTCATAAGCATTCATCAAACACTTTAACGCTTCATCATACTTTTGCCAATCGGCGTAAACCATTGCAAGGTTATTATATATCGACGCCATATCTTCCGTGTAAGATTTTTCATTGCATAAATCCAGTGATTTATAATAATATTCTGTAGCTTTAGAATATTCTCCCTGTTCAAAAGCAACCAATCCGTAAATGTTAAATATTTTTATCAGTGACCTGTAATCAGATCCAGCCTCTAAAATATTAAAAGCTTTGTTAAGATTTGCAAGAGTTGAATCCATATCTCCTTTATCGTAATACAATTGGCTTTTTGAAAGATAAATCCTTCCTTTTGCGTTAATGCTATCCAATTTTTCATATAAATTCAATGCATTGTTAGCATAAGTTAATGCAGAATCATATTCAGAAATTCCACGGTATCTTTTTATTACCGACTGAAGTGATTTAAAAAGCTCCGGGTAATTTTTATATAAGGTTGCCAGTTCATAAGCCGTCAGAGCATATCTTAGGCTTTTTATTTGACTTGTATCAGAATAACAATCGGATATCTGATTCATTATGGCTGCCTTTTCCTCTTCAGGACTATGCTCCAGTAAATTCAGCAGTGAATCAATATTAGACTGCCCTGTGGTACTTTTTATAGAAAAAGTTATAAATAATACAATGATCAGATGAAATATAAAATGTACTTTTTTTGGGTGCAGATTTTTCATGGTTAGATGATTGTCACCAAATATAATCAATTTCAATTTAATAATCCATAGCTAAATTTTAAAGAATGAGTTATTTAGATAAAAAAAGAACCGTCACTCTCAAAGAACGGTCCCTGATATTTCAGTATAAAAATATTAATCAAGAGTATGCACAACCAGGCCTGAGCGGAGTTTTGGTTCGAACCAGGTAGTTTTAGGGGGCATAATATTTCCCGAATCGGCAATATTGATAAGCTGTTGCATTGAGACCGGATAAAGTGCAAATGCCACTTTCATTTCACCGCTGTCGACACGCTTTTTTAATTCACCCAAACCGCGGATACCACCAACAAATTCAATACGGTTCGAAGTGCGGAGGTCTTTTATTTCAAGAATGGGTTCAAGAACCTGTTTAGATAAAATTGTCACATCCAGTACACCTATAGGATCAGAATCATTATAAGCCCAGGATTTGGCTGTAAGTTTATACCAGTTTCCCGAAAGATACATGCTGAATTCATGCAGTTTTGCTGGTTTGTAAATATCCTTTCCAACCTTTTCAACAATAAACGATTCTTCCAACTCGATCAAAAAATCACGGACCGATCTTTTATTTAAATCCTTAACCAAACGGTTATAATCAATAATATTCAACTGGTTATCCGGAAAATGTACAGCCATAAAAAAGTTGTATTCTTCATCGCCGGTATGATTTGGATTTTGTCCCCTTTTTTCCAGCCCGATCCGGGCAGCTGCAGCTGTACGGTGGTGCCCGTCGGCAACATAGGTAAACGGCACTTT
>JAFGGF010000137.1 GCA_016930735.1 Prolixibacteraceae bacterium | reverse complement strand
GGATCGAATTTGGTAATTCCGGCAGCACCACTTACTCCTTTCGACAGATTATCCCAAAACCGGGATACCGAATTCCCTAAAGGATTAATCGTTCCTAATCCGGTTATAACTACCCGTTTCAACTCCATATAAGAATATTCTGGAAATAATTATTTTACAGCTGCTTCGATGTGTGCAATAGCTTCGCCTACAGTGGCAATTTTTTCAGCCTGATCGTCTGGAATAGCAAGGTCAAATTCTTTTTCAAATTCCATGATAAGCTCAACTGTATCTAATGAATCAGCTCCAAGGTCGTTTGTGAAAGATGCTTCATTGGTTACTTCGCTTTCGTCAACGCCTAATTTATCTACAATGATTGCTTTTACTTTTGCTGCAATGTCAGACATAATTCTAATTTTTGGTTAATACTAATTATTTAATCACAAAAAAATCGGTGCAAAGTAATAAATTTACCAATTATATTTCAAAGAAAAATTCTAAAAAATACCTTTGTGCAAGATTTTGAAGCAGTTACATGTTGCTAAATTTGAACAATTTAATCGAATAGTCAATCTTTTAATAAATTGCAAATGAGTATAGTTAGAAAAATTACCATATTTGCCTCTGGTTCAGGAACAAATGCTGAAAATATAATCAGGTATTTTAAAGATGAACCCGGTATTATTGTCGATTCAGTATATACTAATAAGGAAGATGCTTATGTGGTTAAACGTGCTGAAAAATATGGAATTCCATCTTTTGTTATAGACCGTGAGTCGTTTTATTCCACTGAAAAAATATCAGATGTGTTAAAAAAACGTGAAATCGATTTAATAGTACTGGCCGGATTCCTTTGGTTGGTTCCCAATCACTTGATTAATAAATTCACAATTGTTAATATCCATCCGGCCTTATTGCCCAAATATGGTGGGAAAGGTATGTATGGGATGAGAGTACATCAGGCAGTTATTGATAACAGGGATTCGGAATCTGGAATTACAATTCATTATTTAAATGAAAAATATGATGAGGGGAAAATTATCTTCCAGGCAAAATGTAAGGTTGGAGAAAATGATACTGCAGAAGACGTCGCAAACAAGGTTCACCAACTCGAATATCAGTATTTCCCTTCCGTTATTAAGGATGTTTTATTAAAAATGAAATAGAAAGGCGGGAACATTTTCCCGCCTGTAAACCAAAACCTAAATTCACATGGAATATCCAATGTGTGTACTTTTAATTGTTAATTCCTGTTAATTATTCTTTGTATGTATTTTTATTAAATAAAAGCTTTATAATTGAATGTTAATACAAAAAACGGATTAAAGTCAATTCTATTATATTTTGGTTGTTAAATAATGTTAATGGGTTAATTATCAGCAGGTTTTTAAAATTATATTTGTAGCATGAGCAGGAACAGATTGTTTACATTAATAGCTGCAATGATTGTGGTGATGGCCGGCCTGATTTTTGTCCAGGGCAGTTCCATCAGGAGGGCTTCGCAAATTAAGGAGGAACAATTTGACCGTTCTGTAAAAAATGCAATCGAACAGGTGATCAGAAGGCTGGAAATTGATGAAAATCAGTTAGCACAGCAATTGTATGATATGGGACAATCGGTTTCACGTATTGGTTCAGGAATAAGAAGTGAATTTAGTTACAGGTTGGAGATAGTCAGCCCAAACCTGTTTGGAAGCTATGAAGAAAAGCTTCAGTTTTATTCCGATACTACCAATAGCTCCGTTGTATCTCAGCCTGATGATCATCGGGAAGCAACCTCGTTTGATCCCTTGCAGGAGATGAGTTACAGCAGACAGGAACTTACTGAAAACAAGCTGGATCAGAGTCGACTGTTTCCTGTTTTACGTAAAATTCAGGAGCGGTCTTTAAAAGATAGGATTGATTCATTAACATTAAAAACAATGTTGGATGAAAGGTTTAACCGGCTGGGAATCAATCTTGATTACAATTTTGCTGCATTAACTTCAAATGAAGGAACTCCTGTTTTGGTAACAGGCGATCCTGAACTCATGCAAAGAACAAAAGGCGTTTATACAAGCCATCTTTTTCCAAACGATGTCAATGAAGAAGCAAACTGGCTGCATGTATATTTCCCAAAAAAGTCGGGTTATATTTTGCGTGATACCGGATTAACAGTTATTCCGCTGGTTATTCTGACAGGTTTGCTTATTGCAATTTTTACATATACCATACTGATTATTTTAAGGCAGAAAAAACTATCAATTATAAAGAATGACTTCATCAATAATATGACCCATGAATTAAAAACACCTATTTCAACAATTTCGCTTGCCAGTCAGATGTTGGAGGATGGAAGTATTACAAACACACCTAAAACTATTGAGCATATTTCAAGGGTTATCAATCAGGAAAGCAAAAGGCTGAGTTTTCAGGTTGAAAAGGTTTTGCAAATGGCTGTTTTTAACGAAGGAAGGTTAAAACTGAAATTTAAACCACTGGATATGAATAGCCTGATTGAAAATGTCATATCAAACTTTGAATTAAAGGTTCAGAATAAAAACGGTGAATTGCTTTCTAATCTCGAAGCTGAATTTTCAGAAATTAAAGGCGATGAGGTGCATATTACAAATGTTATTTTTAACTTGCTTGATAATGCGGTAAAATACAGCAACGGAACACCGAGGATTGAAATTTCGACAAAAAATAAAAAGGATTTTATTGTGGTTTCTGTACGCGATAATGGTGTAGGTATTGCTAAGGAACACCTGTCGCAGATTTTTGAAAGGTTTTACCGTGTGCCGACCGGGAACGTCCATAATGTAAAAGGATTTGGTCTTGGATTAAGTTATGTGAAAAAAATTGCAGATGTTCATAACGCAGAAATAAAAGTTGACAGTACCCTGAATAAGGGCACAGTTTTTAGTATATATTTCCCATTAAATAAAAACTGACATGGAACAGAAAGTTAAATTATTATTAGCAGAAGACGATGAAAATTTAGGCATGCTTTTAAAAGAATATTTAATTGCAAAAGGTTATCAAGCCGAACTTTTTCCCGACGGGGAAGCAGCATATAAAGGTTTTATGAATGGCCGCTTCGATATTTGTATTCTGGATATAATGATGCCTAAAAAAGACGGTTTTACCCTGGCCAAAGAAATCAGGATGGTCAATTCTGATATTCCGGTAATTTTCCTTACCGCTAAAAATATGAAGGAAGATGTTTTGGAAGGTTTCAAACTTGGAGCCGACGATTATATTACAAAACCTTTTAGCATGGAGGAACTTATTTTCAGGATTGAAGCAATTCTCAGAAGAACTTCACAGGATTCACAAGGGAATAATCAACAAATATTTAAACTGGGTAAATTTACATTTGATACCAGGAAACAAATCCTGTCGGATGATGAAACCACAGTAAAATTAACAACCAAGGAATCGGACCTGCTAAAATTATTATGCCAGAATGCCAATAAGGTACTGGAAAGGAATTATGCCCTGAAATCGATTTGGATTGACGATAATTACTTTAATGCGCGAAGCATGGATGTTTATATTACAAAGCTCAGGAAGCATTTGAAAGATGAACCTTCAGTAGAAATCATCAACGTTCATGGGAAAGGGTATAAAATGATCATGTAAGGATTTCTGAACCGGTATTAATCCAGTTTTAAGACTGCCAGGAAAGCTTTTTGCGGTACTTCAACGTTTCCTATCTGTTTCATGCGTTTTTTCCCTTTTTTCTGTTTTTCCAGAAGTTTCCTTTTACGGGTTATATCACCTCCGTAACATTTGGCAGTAACATCTTTGCGAACGGCTTTTACTGTTTCACGGGCAATAATTTTTGCTCCGATAGCAGCCTGGATTGCAATGTCAAACTGCTGTCGCGGAATAAGTTCCTTCAGTTTTTCACACATCCTCCTTCCAAAAGGGTAAGCATTATCAAAATGGATCAGGGTTGACAAGGCATCAACCATTTCACCATTTAAAAGGATATCAAGCCTGACCAGTTTGGCTACCTTGTAACCACTCATATGGTAATCAAACGAAGCATAACCTCTCGAAATACTTTTTAGCTTATCATAAAAATCAAAAACAATTTCACCAAGAGGTAGGTTAAAAATCAACTCGGCTCTTTCGGCTGTGAGATAATTCTGGCTAATCATAGTACCCCTTTTATCAAGGCAGAGTTTCATTACGGGGCCAATAAATTCAGAAGCAGTTATAATGCTTGCTCTGATATAGGGTTCTTCAATTGAGTCGATTACAGTTGAAGTTGGCATACCTGATGGATTATAAACATCTTCAACAGTTCCATCTGTTTTTAAGACACGATATGAAACGTTGGGTACAGTTGTAATTACATTCATGTCAAATTCTCTTTCGAGCCTTTCCTGAACAATTTCCATATGCAAAAGCCCAAGGAAACCACATCGGAATCCAAATCCCAAAGCTGCTGATGATTCTGGCTCAAAAGTAAGTGATGCATCATTTAACTGAAGTTTTTCTACAGCAGAACGCAAGTCTTCATAATCATCTGTGTCAATGGGGTAAACTCCGGCGAATACCATTGGTTTTACTTCTTCAAAACCGGCAACTGCATTTTTACAGGAATTTTTTACATGTGTTATTGTATCACCTACCTTTACTTCACGGGCCATTTTAATACCCGAAATGATATAACCAACGTCCCCTGTAAGTAATGTTTCGCGTTCGCTTAAGCCAAGTTTAAGAACACCTATTTCATCGGCATGGTATTGTTTTCCGGTTGCAACAAATTTAACCAGGTCGCCTTTACTGATTTGACCGTTTATAACCTTAAAGTAGGCAATTATCCCGCGGAATGAATTAAAAACAGAATCAAATATTAATGCCTGTAATGGTGCATTAACATCACCTTTGGGTGGCGGAATTTTATTGACGATGGTTTCCAGTATTTTTTCAACTCCCAGTCCGGTTTTGCCACTTGCATGTATAATATCTTCGCGGTCACATCCTATAAGGTCAATAATCTGATCTTCCACCACTTCGGGTAAGGCGTTTGGAAGGTCCATTTTATTGATTACCGGAATTATTTCTAGGTCGTGTTCAATGGCAAGGTACAAATTTGAAATGGTTTGAGCCTGAATGCCCTGGGTAGCATCAACAATTAACAATGCACCTTCGCAGGCAGCAATTGAACGGGAAACTTCATATGAAAAATCGACGTGCCCGGGAGTATCAATCAGGTTCAGTTTGTAATTATCATTGTTATATGAATAATTCATTTGAATTGCATGGCTCTTAATTGTAATACCCCGCTCCTTTTCCAAATCCATATTATCAAGTACCTGGTCATGCATTTCACGTTCACCAACCGTTTTGGTAAATTCCAGTAAACGGTCAGCCAGTGTACTTTTCCCATGGTCGATGTGGGCAATTATGCAAAAGTTCCGTATTTGCTCCATACAATAACTATTCGTTTTAATTTAAAGCCATTTACAAATTTCCGCAAAGATATTTAAATTATTTAATACGAAACATCAGAGGATTTTTATCAGAATTAAAAATTTCTGGATTAAAAAGTTTTTATTAACCCGGTTGTAATTGTTTTGGAAATCATGTAACCTTCATTCCATTCACTTTTTCTTGGTCCTGCTATATTAAGAATACAGATTTGGTTTTTATTGATCCAGTTATTGATCTGAATAATTTTATCCTGAAGACGATTATCATTTTGAGAAATTTTTAATAGAAATACCGGTTTATTTATCAAAATGGCATAATCATATGTCAGTTTTGTTCCTCCGGTAAGATCATTATTTGTAATTATAATTGTCCCATCAGAAATTTCCACATTTTTTTTAGTCCGGTCGGAGTAAGTTCCGTCGGAAATTTCTGTTAACGGATACTTTATATCTAACGGACCGTCTTCCGTTATTCTGCCGGCAGAACACCAGCCTCCACAGGGGAATCCTGTTTCAAGAGCCGCATCCAAAGCACCCCTGTCAACACCAGTCTGACCACCACTTATAATTTTTTGGCATGACATTTGTGATCTCATCAATTATTGTTGCTGCCTCATAGCTTAAAAAGACAGATAAATTAGAATTCAAAGGTAGTACAAAAAGTAAAAAGAAAGTTTTTTCATATGTTTGGTTTAGTTAGGTTAAGTTGAAACCCGGATTGCAGAGGCGTCCGGGTTTTTTATTTGTATTTCCAGCTTGTACGTACAAGTTAAAATTGTTATATTTGAAAAATTTTTTTTATGACTGGACCAAAATACAGGCAAATTCATAATTATTTAAAAGAAAAGATTCAGAAGGGTTTATACAGTGAAGGTGACATTTTGCCATCAGAAAACGAATTATGCTCTTCTTTTTCAATTACCAGGACAACCGTAAGAAAAGCGCTGGAGGAGCTTATAAAGGAGGGTTTTATTGAAAAAAAACATGGGAAAGGAAGTTTTGTAAAAGAGAGAAGGCAATCATTGGGATTATTAAATGTTAAAGGATTCTCAGAAGCAGTTGGTCAGAATGTAAAAACTGTTTTTCTGAAAAAACCGGCAATCAGGGAATGGAGCAATCAAATTCAGATTCCTGTTTCTTTAATGGAAAAGCAAAAGGCATGTATTCATTTTGAGCGTTTACGTTTTGTAAAAGGCGAACCTGTTATGCTTGAAAATAACTGGCTGCCTGATATAAAACTTGGAGGTCTGATAAGTAATGAATTTGTTGAAGCTTCATTTTTTAAAACCCTAAGCCGTAATTACAGGATTGAAATTATTGGCTCAGAAAGTGAGCTTAGAGCTGAAAATGCCGGATCGAAAATTGCTGAATTGTTGAAAATCAAAGAAGGATATCCGGTTCTTCATATTTCCTTAAAATTTAAAACCAGTAATCCGGTGTTGAATATATACAGTGAATTATACTGCAATACACAAAAATATCCGATTGGGAATATTTATCATCTTTAAATTAACCAAAAATGAAAACTGAATCCTTTTCCCGCCGAAGTTTTATAAAATCCACTGCTGTTTCTTCAGCATTAATTACCGGCAGCTCATTTTTTGCCGGATGTTGTGGTAATGAAATTAATTCAAAAAACGGATACCTTTCTTTTCAGGGAGATGGTTTTAATCCGGAAAAAAGTGTTGCAGGAATACTTTTTTCTCAGGTTGGTTATGAGCCTGGATTCCCGGTCAGGATTGTTCTCAGGTTACCTGAAAAGAGTCTTATTTCTACCGATACAAAATGTTATTTAATTCCAGGTTCAGATGAAAAAGAATATAATTCAGGTTGCATTTATTGGGGCGAAATATGGAAAAGCCACTGGTGGGTGGTCGAATTTCCTTCAATAAAAGAAGAAGGGGAATGGATTGTTGAAATCAGGAACCGATCAAAAACAATTCTGAGAGATAATGGATTCAAAGTTAAAAAGAATATTTTATGGGACAGTACCATTGAGTGGTCATCGGTTGATTTACTGGAGCGCCGCAGGCATTTTACCAAGGTCGGTGCCGGTTGGCAGGATGCCGGAACTTTATGGGTGGAAAGCCCGGCGCAAAGTGCAATGATTATTTCGCTCGCTGAACTTCTTGAAAGAAAAAAGGAAAGTTTTGACCCTGTTTTTCTGGAACGTATTTATCAACAGCTTTTCTGCGGATGTGATTATTTATTGATGACACAAAAAAAGGCAGAAGAAATGGGCTATCCCAATGGATCGTTTACGCACGACCTGCACGGACATGAAACCGATATTCTGCCCACCGATGCTGTTAAGGCAGTTGTTGCATTGGCTAAAACAGCAAGGGTTTTACCTGAAAAATCTGAAAAGAAAAAGAAGGCTTATAAAGAATCAGCTGAATTGGCTTACAAATGGCTGGTCGGTTCAGCTAAGCCAATGGGCGAATACGGATATGTAAAAATGCAGAGGGGATTAACCAATAACGTTAAAATTCCCGATGATGAGTGGTTAACACGTGATTTGGTAACTTTATGCTGGGCTTCACTTGAAATTATGAAACTTGGCAACAATCAGGCAAAAGATAAAGCCATTGAGTTGGCAGCAAAAATAATGGATCGTCAGATTAAGGAAGAAAAATCAGTAGAAGGATTTTTTGGGAATTTTTATGAATTTGACAGTTTGGATCATCCTGAAACATCTTGGATTCACGGAATAGCTTCCGGTAAAAAGGGAGTGGAGTTTGGTGCCGATATTGGCGGAATCTATCCAAATTACCTGATGCCATTAATTGAATTGCTTCAATTATTTCCCGGGCACGAAGAGGCGGAAAAGTGGAAACAATGTTTGAATGATTTTACTTACGGCTATCTGATCCCTGCATGTGAAAAAAATCCATTTTTTCTGGTTCCACAGGGAATCTTTAAAAACGAGGGACCCATTTGGTTTTGTGGCACATTCCATGGTACGAACGCTATTTATGGGTATACTGCTGCACTCGCACTTGAACTGGCTGATATTTTTAATGAACCAAAATTAAAGGATATTGCCTATGGGAACCTGCAATGGCTGGCTGGTCTGAATGCAGGGATCACTATGGAGAACCTGAAACAGGGTTGTGTAGTTTTTAGTGCCGATATTCCGGAAGGAGTAGCTCTGCCGGCAAGTATGATCTGCCACATAGGAAGTCGTTGGGCTGGTACCTGGTTCCAGACAAGGGGGATAATCTGTAACGGTTTTTCCACAGGTGAGCAGTTTGTTTACGACACCGGGCCTAAAAAGGAAAACGATGGGCCATTTTCATTAACCGATGAAGACTGGATACCTCACAGCGCCGCATGGCTGGCAGGTTTAATGCGACTTAGATAATTAATTGAACAAATATTTTTAAACAAATGAATAAAATTAAAGCTGCAGTAATTGGTGTAG
>JAFGGF010000023.1 GCA_016930735.1 Prolixibacteraceae bacterium | reverse complement strand
TTAATGTGGTGGCCTTGAACCGTTTTACAGGTGAGCTTGTCTGGAAAAACAAGGGAAAGGGTGAACGTTCGGCATATACTCAATCGATACTGATAAAACTGCCACAGCGAAACCTGTTTGTTACTTTTTCAGCGTATAATTTTTTGGGATTCGATGCCGATACCGGTGAATTGCTGTGGGTTCATCCACAGGATAATACACCCCTTGAAAACCGTGGACTGGGTTATGGTGATACGCATTGCAACGGTCCACTCTATGAAGATGGGATGATCTATTATTGTGCAGGTGACGGGAATTGCGGGGTTAAACTGAAACTTTCGGAGGATGGCTCAAAAATAACGCAGCTTTGGCGTAACAACGATTTTGACGGTTACATGGGTGGTATCATTAAGATCGGGGATTATATTTACGGGACAGGCACTGCCAAAAAGGCTTTGCATTCGGTTGATGCTAACACCGGTGAACTGGTTCAGTCGTTGAATGTTGGTACAGGTGCTGTAATTGCAGCCAACAATATGCTTTATTATTACACACAACGGGGTGAGTTGTTTCTGATAAAAGCAGAAAATGGCAGTATGGAAACCGAAAGTTCCTTCCGGGTCAGGAAAGGCAGCGGAGAACATTTTTCGCATCCTGTGATTAACGATGGTATTTTATACCAGCGTCATGGCAATGTGCTGATGGCTTTTAATATTAAATCTGTAAAGCCGTTTTAAAACGGCGCAATTGTTAATCATATATCTTTCTGGTAGATCCTGAACTTTTTACACTTTACCACTGGCAGTGAGGTGAATTCTGATTCGCTACCCAAATTGAAAAGGATGTCATCTTTTTTAAGAGATGACATCCTTTTGATCAGATATATTTTATAATACAAAAGCTAAGTTACTTTGCGATGATAAGTCCCCCTGGCGCTTCAGATGCGTTTAATGGATGGAAACGCTACAAATCCTTCTGATAGATCCTGAACTTTTTATAAACTTTCCCGCCAACGCGTTCCATTTCGGCCCTTACTTTGTGGTTGTATTCCAGTTCGAGGTGTGAGTCGATGTGTGTTTTTCCCAGTTTGCGAGCCGAATCAAACATTTTAATTCCCATGATCACATCAAGCCCTTTGCCTTGATAATCAGGGTGGATTGCACCAAGAAGCAGGTTCAGTTGTTTACTTCTTTTACCAGCCCTCAAAAGGTGTATAAACCCAAAAGGTAACATCCGGCCCCGGGCTTTCTGAATTCCTTCTCCCAGGTTTGACATTCCGATAACAAATGCAATCACCTCGTTTTCCTCAGTTACTACCAGCTTAATAAATCTCGGATTGATCAGGTATAAATACCGGTTGGCAAAATCCTTCATCTCCTTTTCTTCAAAGGGCCAGAATCCGTAAATTTCTGTAAATGTCAGATTGGCAAGGTGGAGGGTCGGGTAAATATATGGTTTTACCTGCTTCCTCGAAGTAAATTCAAGGAATTTCAGATTATGTTTTTGATTCTGAAAACGTTCATATATTTTCTGGTAAACCGGAGGTTCCTGCTCCGGAATTTCAATATGGTAAACCATCAGGTCAACTTTTTTGGTAAAACCTTCTTTTTCGGTTAAATTAACCATAAAGGGAAAATTGCAGTTTGTTGCAATTACCATGGGTTTGTCAAATCCTTCAATCAGGAAACCCTGCGGATCCTTATCGGTAAAAGCAAGTGGACCTACCAGCTTTTCCATGCCTTTTTCTTTACCCCATTCACCAATAAATTCTATAAGTGCATGAAAAATTTCCGGTTCGTCCCATGTTTCAATGTATGCAAAACGTACATGTTTTTCATTATGTTTATCATTGTATTTATGGTTGATAATACCCATTGCCCGGCCACGGACTTCTTCATCATTGTAAGCCAGGATCATTACGGTATCGCAATATCCGAAGGCTTTGTTCTTTTGAGGATTAAAAAACTCAAACTCATCCAAATAAATAGGATGTACCCAGTTGGGATGATTTTGATGGATTTTTTCAGGGAGGTAAATAAATGTTTTAAGGGATTTCTTATCAGCAACTTCCTTAATGGTTATTTTCATTCGTCAGGTATTCATTCTTTGCAAGATAAAAATTTTTTAAAAGCAACAAATTTTTAACAGGTTGATATTTATTCGAAGTCTTCTGAAAAAACAAGGGTGTTATCTGAATTATAAAGCCTTGCATAATCAACCGAACCACTTCCTGAAAAATTATAATACAATCCTTTAATTTTGCCGTTGCTGGATTCATATGAGGTTTTGTAAATAACTTTTTCGTTTAAATAAATTGTGGCAAGTTTATTTCTTATTTCAATTTTCACTATGTTCCATTCATCCATATTGGTGCCGAAAGCAGAAAGGTCGTTGTTTTCGCCTGAGATTAATTCTGTACCTAATTTCAGGTAAAGCTCTCCGATACAACGGGGATTACAAAACTGGATAAAGTGCCTCCCGAATTCACTCAGAATTGAAACTTCGCTTCGCTGGCAAACAAGCGCACCTTCTTCAGGATCATTTTTAATAGCCGTTTCAAAAGTAAAATTATCGCTGTCGCCATTAAAATTTTCATCCACATAATAAAACGAGGTGAAGTGGTTGTTTGCTTCAAGGTCGATATTATGATTTTTAACAATTTCAAGAGAGACATTTATTTTCCCTTCCGCAATACAGTTTTCATCAACATAAATAGGAATCAGGTCATTTTTAGGATTCCTGATCAGTGAAAGCCATCCATC
>JAFGGF010000136.1 GCA_016930735.1 Prolixibacteraceae bacterium | reverse complement strand
CATCAAATATATTGGCAGGAAAATTATTATTGCTATTGAAGAAAACAATACATCCAGTAACCTTTTCATATTTTCCTGCCATCCGGGCATTAAACCATTTGAAATTTTTATTAAGGGCGTACTGTAAATGGTATTGAGGCGTACCATTCCTGAGAGGAAATCGTATAAATCAGGTATTCCCCAAACCGTAACCTGCCGGTTCTCGACAATTGTAAGAATTTCGTTTAACCGGTCGTGCTCGGTAGTTTCAATAGCTATAATTATTTCTTCAATATCATTATTGGCAATAATTGATGTAAGATCCTTCACATTACCAAGTTTAGGAATATGTTGACTCAGTAATTCATCGTTATTGTTTTCAACACGCACAAATCCAATAAAACGGTTACCAGGTGTTCGTTCCATGGTTGACATTTCATTGTATAATTTTAATGCTTTTTCATTACTTCCAACCAATAGGGTATTGAATCCGAATTTTCGGGTATGAATTTTATGAATTGTCCGTGATGTAAGAATCAGCCTGAAAATATAAGTTAATGTAAATTGAAGTCCAAGAAGAGTGAAAAATAACTGGTAATAGTTTTTATACGATTTGATAAAATCGTCGAGAAGAAATAAAAAGAAAATAAAGACAACACCAATTATTGAAGTAAGAATAGTCTGACCCAGTTCAATCAACCTTGACCGGCGGTAAATATTTTTATAAATACCTGTTATATAGTAAAATAAAACCCAGAAAACTGGAATAATAATGATGCCGAAATAGAAGCGTGTAGTAAGTTCTATTGGTACATTGGTTCCGAAAAACTGAGGTTCAACCACAGCCTTTCGATATATATAAAAACTTGCCCAACTGATTGCAGCAGCCAGAAAATCCAAAACCACATACCGGGCAACCTGCCGTTTTTTATTCATATTATTTGGTTAAGCTTAGTCAAGCCTTTTTGATTCTTCCAATGTACGGATGCAATCAAAAAAACGTAACTATTCCAAATTTATTGCGGCAAAAATATATTTTAATTGAATAAATTAAAGAGAAGCAATATTAATTTTACCTTTTATTTGCGATACTGTGTCCAGTGCCACCAGGTATTCGCGAATTCCGTTCAGCGAGGCCTGCCTTTTAATCACCGATTTAAAGAATGATTCATATTCTTTTATAACATCGGTGTTTTTTGTAATAACTTGTCCGGTTACTGAATTAATTTGGTTTGACACCAGGTTCAAATTAAAATAATTCATATCTGAAACTGATTTTATATTGTATTTTTCAGTATCGCCTGAAAATAACATATTTAATTCAAGAACCGACGAATCGGAGTATTCAATCCTGATGTTCTGGAAATAAAAAAGGTTTTCCTTGTGCTCGGAAGTAATTGTTTTAACTTTTTTTGGTAGCGATTGCCCCATTTTAATAATAAGTAAAATAACATCCCAGATAATTTTATTGTTTATTTCTGAAATGGGTTTCTGAATTTCGACATTTAAATAAAAAGGTGCAGATGTATTTTTTACCATTAACTGAACCTGTGAATTAAAAAACAATGGATTTCTGATCTGAACGATTGTCCCGGCTTCGTCAATTAATTTGATCAGCTCACTGCACTGTTCCTCTGTAAAATCAGGGTATTCAGAAAAGAAGATGTGTTTGCTCCTTTTAATAGAATCTTTAATTAAGGTGTAGGGAACCAAAGTTGAATCTTCAAGTATTATTGCGTCCGAACGTTCTATCAACTCAATACGGTTGTATTCAGGAATCGTAAAACTGTATTCTGAATTCTGGGTTTTTGTACCTACCGATGATTTCCCCTGAATCCGAATATCAGGATATTTTTTCAGTTTTTCAACCTGTTTTTCGATGTTGGCTATGTTTCCTATTAATCCGATATTGAGCATGAAACAAATTTAATTAATTTGAAAAGCGGTACCTTACAGTATAAAAAGAACTTATTAACGATTTTTGTTAATATTGAAAAATCGGCTGATATTGCCGGATACTCATTTTAACCTATTTTTGTGACATCAGAAAGAAATGAATGAACGATTCGTTAAGGCATAAAGGATTGAGGAAACGTTTGGTTGACGGACTTGTCTTGAAAGGCATAAGCGATCAACGCGTGCTTGAAGCTATTGGAAATGTCCCAAGGCATTTGTTCATGGAAAGTTCATTTATCAATTTTGCATATAAAGACCAGGCATTTCCAATAGGTGCCGGTCAAACAATTTCTCAACCTTATACTGTTGCTTTTCAGACAGAATTACTTGAAATACAAAAATTTGACAAAGTTCTTGAGGTAGGTACCGGATCGGGTTACCAGGCTGCCGTACTGCTCGAAATGGGGGCAATTGTTTATTCAATCGAAAGGCAGAAAGAATTGTATCTGAAAGTACGGGAATTCCTTCCTCAACTTGGATACAATCCCAAATTGTTTTTTGGTGATGGTTACAAGGGACTCCCAACCTATGGCCCGTTCGATAAAATACTGGTTACTGCAGGCGCTCCTTCTGTTCCTGATGAATTAAAGAACCAATTAAAAACAGGAGGTTTAATGGTAATACCGGTTGGAAAACCAGACCGGCAAAGCATGTGTTTGATCAGAAAAATTGGTGAAAATGATTTTAAAACAGAAAAGCACGGAAGTTTTGTTTTCGTGCCTTTACTTAAAGGGACAACAAAAACCTGAATATGTTGGAAATCAAAAAGTTTATAGTAAATCCAATTCAGGAAAACACCTACCTTCTTTATGATGAAACCAAAGAATGTATCATTGTTGATGCTGGTTTTTATTACGGTGAAGAGGAAGATGAAGTGGATTATTTTATTGAGAAAAACGGACTGAAACCAGTCAGGTTGATTAATACGCATTGTCATTTCGATCATTTAATGGGAATTGAATACCTGAGAAATAGATACAACATTGGTTTTGATGTACATCGGGAAGATGAATTTTTAATTGAGAGGGCTGTTGAACAGGCTGCAAGGTTTGGGTTTGAAATGAAGCCGGTTGCCAAAGCCGATAATTACCTTGTAGAAAATGATGTTGTAAGGTTCGGAAATACTGACCTGAATGTTATCCATGTTCCGGGGCATTCTCCGGGCCATGTTGTTTTGCATGCACAAAACGATAAAATGCTGATTGTTGGAGATGTATTGTTTTACGGAAGTATTGGAAGGACAGATCTGCCGGGAGGTGATTATAATACATTGATAAACGGTATTAAAAGTAAACTTTTATGCCTCCCGGAAGATATTGTTGTGTACTGTGGGCACGGACCTGAAACAACAATTGGTTTTGAGAAAAGTTACAATCCGTTTTTAACCTGACCGGGACTTGTAATAAAATCATTTTTTGAATTCTATACATATAATAATATTGTCTGTTGTAATATCAAAATAATTAAAAATGTCGATTGATAAATTTGTAAACCGTCATATCGGGCCTCGCCGCCACGAGATTGAGCTAATGTTAAAAAAAGTTGGAGTTTCAGGATTAGAAGAACTGATTGACCAGACAGTACCTGAAAACATCAGGCTGAAGCAACCACTTAATCTTAAAGAAGGCTTATCGGAACGGAAATATTACCGCAGGATTCTTGAACTGGCTTCAAAAAACAAGGTTTACAATACCTATATTGGCATGGGGTATTACGATACTATTACACCGGCAGTTATTTTAAGGAATGTCCTTGAAAATCCGGTCTGGTACACTTCATATACTCCTTACCAGGCAGAAATTTCTCAGGGTAGACTGGAAGCCCTGTTAAATTTTCAGACTATGGTTTGCGAATTGACTGGGATGGAAATTGCCAATGCTTCCCTTCTTGATGAAGCAACTGCCGCCGCCGAAGCTATGACTATGATGTTCAGTCTTCGTTCGCGTGCGATGGTAAAAAATGATGTAAATGTAATTTTAATTGATAATAAGATATGGCCTCAAACACTGGATGTGCTTGAAACAAGGGCAATGCCACTTGGAATCGAATTAAGAATTCAGCCACAAGGTTCTTTTGAGTTTACCGATGATGTTTTTGGCGTAATTGTTCAATATCCGAATTCTGATGGTGAAATTATCGATTATTCCGATTTGATAAAAAAAGCTCATGAAAAAGATATAAAAGTTGCTGTTGCAGCTGACCTTTTATCTTTGTCCATTTTAACTCCTCCGGGAGAGTGGGACGCCGACCTGGTGTTTGGAAACAGCCAGCGTTTTGGCATTCCAATGGGGTATGGCGGGCCTCATGCTGCTTACTTTACTGCTAAATCGGAATATAAAAGAAACATGCCGGGCAGGATTATCGGCATAACAAAAGATGTTCATGGGAAAAGGGCTTTACGTATGGCTTTACAAACCCGTGAACAGCATATAAAACGGGAAAAAGCTACATCAAATATTTGTACTGCACAGGCATTACTGGCAACCATGGCAGGTTTTTATGGTGTTTATCATGGTCCACAGGGTATCAAAGAAATAGCTGAAAGGATTCACAGTATTGCTGTTTTTCTTTCCGGTGAAATTTCAAAACTTGGCTACAAACAGCTTAATTCACACTATTTCGATACCATTCGTTTTGCACTTCCAAAGCACGTAAAACGGGAAGATATAGAATGGCTTTCTCTAGAGCTTGAAATGAATTTCCGGTATTTTGAAAACGGCGAAGTCGGAATCAGCATTGATGAAACCACAAACCGGGAAGATATGGGCTGGATTGTTGAAGTTTTTGCAAAGGCTGCAAATAAAAAATTTATCCAGGTAGAAGATTATCCGGAATTTTGCGAAATAGACAATCAGTATAAACGAGCTTCAGATTTTATGACTCAGGATGTGTTTAATAAGTACCGCTCTGAAACAGAAATGGTTCGTTATATTAAAAAGCTCGAACATAAGGATATTTCACTTACACATTCCATGATCTCATTAGGTTCATGTACCATGAAACTGAATGCTGCTACTGAAATGTTGCCGTTAAGCTGGATCGAATTTAATGGGATTCATCCGTATGTGCCTAAAAATCAGGCACGAGGGTACCATATAATGATGGAAGAGCTGCGTCGTGACCTTGCTGAAATTACGGGTATGGCTGATGTCAGCCTGATGCCGAATTCGGGTGCAGCCGGGGAATATGCAGGTTTAATGGTGATCAAGGAATATCATAACAACAGGGGAGAAGGAAATCGGGATGTTGTTTTAATTCCTTCATCGGCACATGGGACTAATCCGGCAAGTGCTATTATGGCCGGGATGAAAGTTGTTGTTGTAGCATGTGACCCCAAAGGAAATATCGATATTGAAGATTTAAGAAAAAAGGCTGAAGAGAATAAGGAAAACCTTTCAGCTTTTATGGTAACTTATCCTTCAACGCATGGTGTTTTTGAGGCTTCGATTGTTGAAATGTGTGAAATAGTTCATCAGTTCGGAGGGCAGGTTTATATGGATGGTGCAAATATGAACGCACAGGTCGGTTTGACCAATCCCCGAATTATTGGTGCTGATGTTTGTCACCTTAATTTACATAAAACATTCTCTATTCCTCACGGAGGAGGCGGTCCGGGAGTAGGACCTATCGCTGTTGCCGACCATCTGGTTGAATTTCTTCCTTCACATCCGGTCATGAATAACGGGCATATTGGGATCAATGCGGTAGCAGGGGCTCCATGGGGGAGTGCTTCGGTATTACCCATTACTTATGGCTATATTAAAATGATGGGTACCGAAGGCCTTACCCTTGCCACTAAAATTGCTATTTTGAATGCCAATTATATTGCCTCGGCATTAAAAGATAATTATGGAATCCTGTACACCGGTGAAAACGGGCGGGTTGCACATGAAATGATACTTGAGTGCAGGCACTTTAAAAATAAATCCGGAATTACTGAATCGGATATTGCCAAACGTTTGATGGATTATGGATTTCATGCACCTACTTTATCATTTCCTGTTCACGGTACATTAATGGTGGAACCAACCGAAAGTGAATCGTTGCAGGAACTGGACAGGTTTATTGAGGCGATGAATTCAATATTTGAAGAAATTCAGGAAATTGAAAACGGGATTGCTGATCCGGAATATAATATTCTGGTCAATGCCCCTCATACCGCAGAGTATGTTACAAAAGAAGAGTGGGGGCATTCCTACAGCAGGCAGAAGGCAGCATATCCGCTTCCATGGGTAAGAGAAAACAAATACTGGACGCCGGTTGGAAGGATTGACAATGCCTGGGGTGACCGGAACCTGATCTGTACCTGTGGGTCGCCTGAAGAATATGAGTTATTTAATGAATAATAGAGTTTCACTAAATGATTACTTTTCCAAATGCAAAGATTAACCTGGGTTTAAAGATTGTTGAAAAACGGTTGGATGGATATCATAATATAGAAACCGTCTTTTACCCTATTGAGTTATGTGATGCTTTGGAAATTATTGAATCAGCTGAACTTAAGATTGATGTTACAGGTCTGGTGCCAACCGGATCTCCCGAAGAAAACCTTGTTGTTAAAGCTTATCAGTTATTGAAAAGGGATCTTGGCCTTCCTCCTGTTCATATTCATTTACATAAAAATATACCCTCAGGTGCCGGGTTGGGAGGAGGTTCCTCCGACGGTGCATTTATGCTTAAACTGTTAAATAGTTTTTTTTCATTACATTTTAAAACAGTACAACTGGAACAATATGCCAGAGAGCTTGGCGCTGATTGCCCATTTTTTATCAGGAATAAACCTGCTCACGGTTCAGGTATCGGAGATATTCTTTCCGAAACAGATCCTAATTTATCTGATTATAAAATACTGATAATTAAACCCCCACTTTCTGTAAATACTGCCGAAGCTTACAGGAACATTAAACCTTCAGTACCAGTTGTTTCTTTAAATCATCTTTTAAAGCTTCCGGTTTCTGAATGGAGGGATAAAATCATTAATGATTTTGAAGAACCTGTATTTAAACAATTTCCTGAAATAGGGATTATTAAAGAAAACCTTTACAAAGCAGGAGCGGAATTTGCCCTTATGTCGGGCAGTGGAAGCGCTGTTTACGGATTATTTCGCATTTTACCGGCAAATCCTGCGGTTTTAGCCCCGAAAGGCAGTTTTAT
>JAFGGF010000135.1 GCA_016930735.1 Prolixibacteraceae bacterium | reverse complement strand
TTTCAGCAGGGAGCATATCCCTGTTTCGGTTATTATTCTGAATACAAACGACAATCATTTCAGGGGCGATTTCTTCATTATAAACCAGATGATAAACATCGGCCGAGGTAGGTAAAAAAAACCATTCGCCATCGAGCCTGTAAACGACAGGGTATTTTTTATTCCCTTCATTATAACTTTCTGGCAGGTTAATTAACAAATTAAAATCCTCACTATACATTTTGGATTTCAGGATTACTTTTTCACCTATAGTAATTTTTTCATTTAAATTCTGTGAATTTGCACATCCAAACGAGATTATAGATATCAGTATTAAAAGCAAATAAGGTTTCATATAAAATCTGTTTTTTTGAATTAATTCGAACTTCCTTTCAAACTAAGCAAGGCATATTCTTTCGGATACTCACCAAAATATTCTTTAAAACAATTGTTGAAATATGAGTAGTTACTGAATCCGGTGGCATCCATTACTTCGGCGATGTTGTTCTGCCCCTGCCTTAAAATCTGGGCTGCACGTTTTAAACGGATGATCCGGATAAACTGGTTAGCTGAATAATCAGTCAGTGCTTTTAATTTGCGGTAAAGCTGGGTCCGGCTTACATTTAATTTTAGCGCCAGTAAATCGACGCACAGGTCGGGATTGGAAATATTTTCTTCAATTAAATCAATGGTTTTTTGAAGGAATTTCCGGTCAGCATCTTCGATAGTTATTTCTCTTGGTTGTAAATGGAATTGTTTTGAAAATTTCTCAACCAACTGCGAGCGCAAACGTAACAGGTTTTCCACCCTCGACTTTAATAATTCTGAATCGAAAGGTTTGCTGATATAATCATCGGCGCCTTTTTCGTATCCCGAAAGTTGTGTTCCAAGGTCATTTTTGGCAGTAAGCAGGATCACCGGAATATGGCTGGTAGTTATATCGTTTTTAATTTTATCAATCATCTGAAGCCCTGTAAGCTTAGGCATCATAATGTCGCTGATGACAATATCTGGAATGCATTCCTTCGATTTTTCAAAACCTTCTTCACCATCCCGGGCTTCAAGAACAGAATATTCGATTTTAAAAATTTCGCAAATAAATTGCCTGAGGTCGTGGTTATCTTCAACAACAAGAATTGTTTTTTTGTCGGTTTCCGGAATTTTTCTGAATTCTTCTTTTACTTCAGCCTGCCTGTCAATAATTTCCGTGTAATCCCATTTTTCATCCTCAATTTCTTCAAACGAAATTTCATTTTCAGCATAATAATTTCTATCAACAGGGATTTTGAATGTAAAAGATGTTCCTTTTCCAACTTTACTGATTACATTAATTTCGCCTTTGTGCAATTCAACAAATTCTTTAACAAGGGCCAGCCCAATTCCTGATCCGTGGTCGGTATTTTCTGAAACACGATAGAATCTTTCAAAAACATTTTTCAGTGCATCTTCCGGAATACCGATCCCATTGTCGTTCATATCAATTTCTACAAATCCATCGTTGTGTTTTATCAGCGAAACCTTAACCAGTCCGTTTTCATGGTTATATTTTATGGCATTTGACAAAAGGTTTGAAATTATTTTTTCCAGTTTATCATGGTCGAAATACCCAACAATTTCTTCATCAGTCGAAAGAAAATCAACCTTTATTCCTTTCTGAAAAGCAACATCTTCAAATGAACTGATTATGCCTTTTATAAATTCTTTGATATTTCCTTCCCGGACAAACAGCCTCATTTTGTGTGCATCGATTTTACGCAGGTCGAGCAGATGATTTACCAACTGAAGCAGTTTAAACGAATTTTTTCGGATACTTCCGATATATTGATTTTCGTTGACAAGGCTTTTAAGTTTTTCGGTCATCCCCAAAATCAGTGTTAACGGAGTTTTAAACTCATGCGACACATTGGTGTAAAAATCAAGTTTTGCCTGGTCGGCGTCGTGTACTTTTTTCGACATTGTTTCAATTGCCAGCTTTTGTTCGTTCAATAAAACATTGTCTTTTCGCTTTCTGCGATATGCCATAAAAACGATAAAACCGGTAATTCCCAAAAGGATAAAACCAAAAATAAAAAAGTTCCTGTACAGCTTTTGTCGGGTAATTTCCTTTTCCGACCTTGCCTGGTCGAGGCCATTTTTCATCTGCAGGTTTTGAAAATCAAAATATGTTTCCAATTTGGCAAGGTTATCAGCATGGCTTATCTTCTGAATGCTGTCGGATAAAATATTGGTGAGATTTATATACCTTATTGCCTCCCTGAAATTGTTTTGTTTTTGATACAGTTCGCTCAACCTGGATGCATTGAAACGCTGCCCTTCGAGAAAAGAGGTATTTCTGGAAAGATTGAAAGCAGTCTGGCTGAAACCGATGGCTTTATTTAAATCACCTTTCTTTTCATACAAATCGGAAAATGACTGGTATGACTTAACCATAGGCCGGCTGGCCAAAGAGGTATCGGCTAATTCCAGACCCATTTGAAAATATTTTTCTGCATTCGTCAGATCATCCGAAAAAAGATAAACATTTCCAATGTTGATCAATGCATCGTGAAAGGTTATCTGCGGGCAGACATCACAACCGGTTTCATAACATTTCAGGTAAAAGTCAAGAGCTTTATCAAAATGATGCTGCTGATAGTTTATTTCACCCAGTTTCATATATGCCGACGCCCTTGAATGGCGGTGGTCTTTTATCTGGCCATATTCCAGTGCCTTTTGGAAATACCCAAGAGCCAGGCTGTCGTGCCCCAGCAGCATGTGGTTATCGCCAATCTGCAAATAAAGGTCACCAAAACTGTAAATATTAGCTTCGAGGTTGTATTCCAACGCTTTTTCGAGGTAAACCAGGGCCATTTCGTAATTACACTGCGTGTTGCTGAAGTAATCCGCAATTTGTAAGTATGCTTTTATAATCCCTTTAACATTTTTATTTTTATCAGCCACATCCATAGCCAACTGCACATAATGCATCGCTTTGTTTTTATCTTCCAGCTTATTATAAAGATTTGTCAGGTCAAGATAAATAAACATTTTTTCACCTTCGTCTGATACATAGTCCAGATTTTCGATAAGCGCATCTGCCAACGGTTCAGCATATTCCACCTGTTTATTGTCAATTAACATCCGGTAAGAATCCAGTATTTTAGTTGTATTCTTATCCTTTTTAAAATACCTGATTGCTTCTTCTGTAAAAAGAATAGCATCTTCTGTCCTTCCCATTTCAAAATACAATGTAGCAAGGTTATAATTAGACCATGAAATCCGGTTCAGGTTTTTATACCTTTCACCAATTCCAATTGCCAATTTGTATAGTTTTTCAGCCAATTGATATTGCCCGTCAAACCGGAATCCTATTGCAGCAGCATCATAAATGTCGGAAATTAATAATGAATCATTAATCGATTTGATTTTTTCGTATGCAAGAAAACCGTACTTAATTGATTCTTTTTTGTCGCTGGCAGCTAGGTCCCATGCCAATTGATTTAATATGTTTACGCTGTCAACTGCTGTTGTGCAATTGCTAAGTTCCGATTTTAAATTGCCGAAGTATTCACTTTGCCCGTAGCAACAGGCAAATCCCGATAATAAAATAAGGCAGGATAAAAAGATTTTTGGTTTCATGGCTTTTATTCTGATGGCTTTAAGATAAGCACTTTCTGAATCAAAAGTAAAAGATAAGCTAAAAAAAATACATATCATTTATTTCAGAAATAATCAGAAATGATTCATATAATATCTGATCTCTGTTTCCTCTGTGGAAAACTCTGTGAACTCTGTGGTTAAAATAAACACAAGCATTGTTTATGCAGAAAATTCGCTAACCCCGCGGCAGAGATGATGGGGAATGCGCTCACCGGAATTCACAAAATCAAAAAATTAATGTTAATCGTTTTCCCATTCTATCATTTTCCTTAATTTCGGAAACTTACTAATCTGACTGATCGATGAAAAACCTGATTATCCTTTTAGCAGTATTAATTGCAATTTCTTCCTGTTCCAAATCAAAAATAACTCCGGTAAAACTAAGCTGTGAATACCTCGAAAATCCCGCAATTGTAGACGTTGTAAAACCCCGCCTTGCCTGGATTAATGTAGCAAATAAAGGTGATCGCGGACAGTTTCAGACAGCTTATCAGGTCAGGGTTGCCAGTGCTAAAAATAAACTCTCCGATCCCAATCTGTGGGACAGTGACAAAGTAGAATCGGTAAAATCTTTCAGAGTTGAATACAACGGGAAAAAATTAGAATCCCGACAGGAATGCTGGTGGCAGGTACGCACCTGGGATAAGGAAGGAAATGTTTCCAAATGGAGTGAACCCGGATTCTGGCGTATGGGATTGCTGGATAACTCTGATTGGCAGGCACATTGGATCGGAGCTCCCTGGCAGGGTGAAGAAGCAATGCCGAAACTAAGGTATCCCGGAGCTCCTTTAACTGATTTTCCGCCTCCTGCGCCACTGATGAGGAAAGAATTTTCTGTAAATAAAAAAGTAGAAAAAGCAGTTGTTTTTGTTACAGGACTGGGATATTTTGAATTGTACCTGAATGGCAAAAAAGTCGGTAATGACGAACTTGTCCCTAATCAAACCAATTACGGAAAACGCCCGAATCTGCCAAATGAAAACATCCCCCTACCGGATAATTTCAGAAAATATAAAGTTATGTATCTGGCTTATGATGTAAAAGATCAGTTGCAGCAGGGCAACAATGCCATTGGCAGCATTCTGGGGAATGGTTTTTACAATGCTCCCATGTACTGGACCGGATCCTATGGATCGCCCCGATTTTTATGCCAGCTATATATTACCTATTCCGATGGAACTGAAGATATAATTGTCAGCGATCCTTCATGGAAAGCTTCAGAAAGTGCAATAATAAGCGACCTGGTATATCAGGGTGAACATTACGATGCACGGAAAGAACAACCCGGCTGGTGCACTCCGGGATTTGATGATTCCGGCTGGGAGCCTGTAGTTTTGCGAAAAGCTCCTGAAGGTGAGTTGGTTGCACAAACTGCACATTCTGATAAAGTCACAAAAAAAATTGCTCCTGTAAACATTAAAAAACTGGAAAACGGAAATTTCCTGGTTGATTTTGGTGTTGAGATTTCAGGCCGCTTAAGACTGAATAATGTGGAAGGTTCTGCAGGGCATAAGATTGAAATTAAATACAACAGCAACCTTTATTCAGGTGATAATTCATATATATTTAAAGGCGAAGGCCCTGAAAGTTATGCATCACGTTTTAACTGGTTTGTATTTTCGTCAGTTGAAATCAGCAACTGGCAGGGGGAATTAAAACCGGAACAATTAACAGCAGAGGCAATCAATACTGAAATTGAAAATACGGCCGTTTTTGAAACTTCCAATCCACTTTTCAATGAAATCAATCAAATCTGGAAACGCAGCCAATTGGACAACATGCATGGTGGAATTGCCAGCGATTGCCCTCACCGCGAACGGTCGCCTTATACCGGCGACGGGCAGGTGGCCTGTGTAACCGTAATGCACAACTTCGATGCAAAGAATTTTTACCACAAATGGATTCAGGATATTTATGATGCCCAGAATCCGGAAACCGGTTATGTTCCCAACGGGGCACCCTGGCAACCAGGGTGTGGAGGCGGCGTGGCCTGGGGTGCAGCAATGTGTATTATGCCATGGGAATTTTACCTACAGTATGGTGCCAAAGATATCCTGGAAGATAACTACGAAGGCATGAAAGGTTATGTCAACTACATGCAAACCTGGGTGGATGAAGATGGAATTATGTTCTCGCAACGAACCGGACTTGACGGGAAAGTACTTAAATGGTTTAACCTCGGTGAATGGTGCACTCCCGGAGAACAGGTTCCCGATGAGATGGTGCATACATTCTTTTTATGGCGTTGTGCCGATTTTACAGCAAAAGCTGCAAAGGCTTTAGGCAAAGAAAATGAAGCAAAAGAATATACTGCCCTTGCAGAAAAAACAAGGCAGGCATTTATGAAAAAATATTATGATGAAGAAAAAGGAAGCTATGGCAACCATGGAGGAAATATTTTTGCTTTGAAAATGGGTGTTCCTGCTGAGCAATACGATCAAGTTGTTGCTGCCCTGAAAGCTGATATCAAGGCAGCTGACGGGCATTTGGATACCGGCATTTTCGGCACACAATTTTTCTTTGAAGTACTTGCTGAAAACGGTCTGCAAAAAGAAGCTTACGAAGCCATGAATAAAAAAACCGAACCAAGCATTGGGCGATGGATTGAACTGGGCTCAACAACAACACGCGAACAATGGGATGAAAGCGGATCGTTTAACCACCCCATGTTTGGCGGCGGATTAACATGGTTTTACCGCAAACTGGCAGGCATGCAAACCAATCAGGAACAACCGGGTTATAAACATATTATCTTTCGGCCGCAACCAGTTAAAGACCTTGATTTTGTTACATATTCAAACCTCACTCCATATGGTGAAGCGGGTATTCACTGGGAAAACGGTACTCAAAGTTTTTCAATGGATGTAACTGTTCCGGTGGGAAGCCATGCAACCGTTTATGTGCCAGCCAAAAATACTGATCTTATTACTGAAAGTGGCAAACAAACAGAAAGTGCAGTTGGTGTTAAATTTTTAAATACAGAAAACGGTTATGCTGTCTTTGAAGTAGAAAGCGGTAAGTATCATTTTGAAACAGTGGCAATGTAATAACTTAAATGGAATAATCAGGTAAAAAAATTGGTTTCAAATAATCTCTTTACAGCTCTGTTTATTCTCTGTGTTCCTCTGTGGTAAAATAATTAAACATGAATCGTAGAGAAACATAAAAAAGAATTAAAGGTGTACGGATGCCATCGGCTTAAAGCGATAGCATCCCAGCCAAGCAACAGGCAGGCTAATTAAAGGATGGTATCCCTAAATTAATTCAATGTATAAATTGAAAAAGAGAGTATTTCCAAAGCTTTGGGTCAACAATGTTTTTTCCAAATAATAATTCTGATTTTACCTTAATTTAAATCAGGGTAAATACAGATTTATTGGTCTGTATTAAATAATGTAAATTAATAGATCAACACCATGAAACAATTGAAAAAACCAAGCAGTTTTATTTTTCTTATTATTTTCTTACTGTCGTCATATACAGCCAAATCACAGGAACCGAAAGCTTATTCAAATGATAATCTTCAGGAAGCCGCACTCGACATTATACATGCGACTAATTACTGTGCCCTTATAACACTCGATTCATTTGACCAGCCACAGGTACGTACCATGAATCCTTTCCCAATGGAAGACATCTCAGAAATCTGGTTTGCCACTAACCGCAACAGCCGAAAAACAGGTGATTTAAAAATCAATCCGGAGTGTACGGTTTATTGGGCCGACCACAATAATGCTATCGGATACGTGGTAATTTCAGGTAAAGCCGAAGTAATTGATGATAAAGCTTTACTTATTGAAAAGAAACGGGATTACTGGAATGGCATCCAGAACTGGCAGGATGTTTTTGTGTTGATCAGGATTGTTCCGGAATCACTGGAAGTAATCAACTACCGTAAAGGTATAAATGGTGAACCCGGGACAAACAGAGCTCCGTTCATACAGCTGTCAGGGGAAAAAAAGAATTAAAATGAAGGTTTATGGATGCCGTCTACTCAAAGCGATAGCATCCAATATCCAACACAGACCTCAAAAATCTCTGTGCAACTCTGTTTATTCTCTGTGCCTTTCTGGGGTAAAATATAAAACAGGTACCACAGAGTACCTCAGAGGAAATCGCAGAGAAACACAAAGAAAGAATTAAATTAAAGGATTTGGATGTCAACATATTGAAGCGAAACATCCTGTTTAATAAATCAATTAACCGGTTGGCCCTGCTGCGAATTAGCAATAATAATTATTGCCGCAATTATTGCCAGAACAACAATTACAGCAAGTGTAATTTTAATCCAGCTATATGGCCTTTGCCCCTGGACTTCACCGGTACGCCCATTTACCAGAAACTGATAAAGTTTGTTTTTATACCGATAAGCACTTACAAAAACAGGCAGAAGCAAGTGTTTGAATGTAACGTCTTTATAACTGGTGTTCATTGAAATGATCCGCTGCTCATCACCGCCGATATCCCTTCTAATCAACAAACGAATTTGAGGATCGGCAATTCCCTTGGCAATTTCAAACCCTTCTTCCAGTCCAATCTGGTATTTTTCAGAAATAAAACCGCTTAAATAACTCTTATTAAAAGGAACAAGATTTTCCAGATCCCAGGGTTCAAGTTTGTAAATATATTTCTGAGGCAATGATTTTGTAGCTACTGTTAAAATATCATCGAAAAATTTATGGACATTGCCACTTGCCGGATACCACCGTGTTCTTCTTACCTGCCGAGTTTTGGTGACTGGCTTACCATTCTCGGTGGTTGTGTAAGTTTCGGTTACATAATAGTACACACCCCGTTGTCCGATATACCTTGTGAAAGTATCGGTATCAAAAGTCCAGTAAGGAATATAAATACCTTTAAAACGGTTAAAATTCAGAGCTGCTTTTTTTAAGTCGCCGGGTGCAAACCATAACTTTTTAATCCATTTTTTAAATTCATCCCTGGCAATATTTTTATCGAGCTTAAAAGGGAGCAACGACTTTGGTTGAATAACTTTTTCATCCTGTGCCTGCTCTAAAACCAAAGGCGTTGAACAATAGGGGCAAAGCGCAGAAGTAACATTCGGTTCCAGCGTTGATGAAGCTCCGCAGTTTTCACATTTTACATACCGTTCAATAATTGTATCCTCTGAATCTGATTTTTTTGCCAGGTATTCATTGAAGTCGAGTTCTTCAATTTCTTCCTCCATCTGAGGTATTTCATTTTCCGTACCGCAATATTCGCAAGTCAGGTGATGTGTACCCGGTTCAAATTTCAGATCGGCGCCACAATTTGTACATGCAAATGTACCGACAGCTAATTCCTTTTCTTCAATATTTTCCATAATTACTGGCCAGGTATCGGTGGAGGAACACTTCCGAAAATACTGTTTAATTCAGGAACCTGACCGGCAGCAGTCCAGTTTGCCATTCCTTCGCGCCAAACCAGTGTTTCTTTCGAAAACTGATTTTGCAAAACCATTTGTTTTAGTGTATTCAAGTCGAATGGACCTGCCAGCTGGCCATTTGTCACAATAAAAAAAGTCAATGCCGGTGGAACTGGTGGCGGCGTGGATGATGCAGGCTGCTGATTTTGTTGTTGACCTCCCGCAAAAGTCTGCCCCATTTGGTTGGCCATGGCAAATCCCATTCCCATACCCATTCCTGCTCCGGCTGTTCCGCTCTCGTTTTCGGCAGCTTTTTCCATAGCTTTTGCAGCTTTGATCTGGGCCAGTTTATTCAGGTCGATGGCATTCAACCGGCTCAATTCAAATATTTCCTTTTTAATTTCTTCCGGCATCGATACATTTTCGATCAGGAATTTTGTGACTTCAATCCCGTATTGTTCAAACTCAGGTCCGATCACCTTATGCACATAATCCGATAATTCATTCAGATTCCGCGCAAAAGCTTCGATCGGCACGTCTGATTCAGCTGCTGCATCGGTAAAACGGGTAACGATCATGCTCCTCAGTTGTTCGGCAATTTTTTCGGAAGTAAAATGCCCGTCGGTACCAACAATTTCCCTGATAAAAACAGGTGCGTCTTTCACCCGGATCACATAGGTTCCGAAAGAACGGATCTCCAACATCCCGAATCGCGAATCGCTCAGTGTTATAGGATTTTTGGTCCCCCACTTCTGATCTGTAATATTTCTTGTGCTGACAAAATATACTTCAGCCTTAAACGGACTGTTAAATCCATATTTCCAACCTTTCAGCGTAGAAAGGATAGGTAAATTCTGGGTGGTTAATTCATACATACCCGGTTTAAAAACATCGGCGATCTGCCCTTCGTTAATAAAAACAGCAGCCTGCCCTTCCCTGACAGTTAGTTTCGCTCCCATTTTTATTTCATTCTGGTACCGTTCGAAGCGGTACACCAACGTATCATTTGAATCATCGAGCCATTGTATAATGTCGATAAATTCGCCGCGAAGTTTATCCAATAATCCCATATTTATTTTTTTATTTTAATGTTCGCTACTGATTTTTTTATTAGTTTATGACTTATGGTAAAATTACAAATTTACATGTCAACCTTTAAATAATTTTACCTTTTACTTTAAGTACAACCATGTATTTAAAATTTTATTTATACAATGTTTCCCATGCTTTAGCAAAGGAAGCGTTTGGTAACCAGACAGACAAAACATCCGGATTTGTATCTTCCTTACCTGATTTAATGGTTTTGGTTTCCCAATCTCCAATGTAATTATTTGCATCCGAAAGATCTTTCAATTTATTACCTGCTGTTAACCTCTCAGGAATAATAATTTTAAAATATTCCAATCCAAAAGGTATTGAAATTCCGGTTTCATGAGCTGTGTTTTTTTCTTCAACCAATGTCCAGATCGCTCCCAGCCTTCTGTTAACAGAATAAATACCTTTAATCATATCTTTCCGGTAATACAGGTCGTTTTCGCCCATAAAAAATATAGCAGGAATTTTTCTTGTTGCTTCAGGTGCAATGGCTGTATGGTAAAATCCACCTTTATTAACAATAAAAGTCAAAACCTTCTCCGGCTTCCAACATGCAAATTCATAGTTAAACTGCCCTCCGGCAGAATGACCCCATAAAATCAGAGGGAGATCCACCCATTCCTTTTTCCCGGTTTCTGCTGCAATCCTTTGAATTGCATCGAGCAATGCCTGGCCACTGCCCTTTGAAGCTTCCCTGTAGGCAATTGATGCATTTTCATGATCTTTAAAATAACAGGCTACCAATCCCAGGTTGTTTTCCTGTGCAAATCCCTGCCATATTTTATCGTAAATAGCATCTCTCCCATCGTAATTATGACCAGGAACAATAACAAGTAAGGCTTTAATTTTTGAATCTGAATCAGGAATCCAGAAACGAAAATCGGCATTTTCAAAATTCTGACCGAAAGGTATACTTACATCAGAAATTTGTGAAATGCTATTCAAACAAGAAAGGATGAAAACAAAAGCAAATATTATTTTTTTCATAATTAATCTTTATTCAGTGATTACTTATTCGTTTTTTCTAATTTCCTATTTTCAAGAATTGAATTTATAAAACCGGATTTGGCCTCCGTGTAAGCTTCCCTGTCGTTTTTGTATTTTATTGCCAGTTCCATTTTCAGTATTTCATACTCTTTGGCAACTTCAGGATTACTGATCAGATAATCCCTGAAAAATATTTCATCCCAGTCTCCTTTGTACCTCACATGAACATGGTAAGCCTGCCCCACAAATCCATTGACAGTATAACCTTTAACAAACATCATATGTGGTGGTGGATTTTCAGGACGAAAAATGTATATATATCCTGCCAATTTTATTTTTGCGATTATCTTTTCATCCGGCACATCTTCTGCAACCTGCACCAGAATATCAATAATTGGCTTAGCCTTAATGCCCGGTATTGCGGTGCTGCCAATATGTTCAATGCTTTTTATTTCAGATTCTTCAAATAAACCACATAAAATCCTTTTTTCTTTCTGATAAAGTACCGACCACTTGTGATCATATTTTACCAGAAATATCGGGAACAATTTACCCAATTCGCTGCTTGTCATTTTATGTAAGACAGGTTCTGAAACCATCAGTCTATATATTCAGTTATTTCTGTAAAATTATGAATATTTGAATATTGAATAAAACAGTCCGGTAATACAGATCAGAAAAAATACACTCATGTAACGATGAACCTGCAGCATAAAAAGAGGATATTTTTCAAGGCTCAGGAAGGCTCCTGACATTAACAGGCCAAGTGCTGCAATAACTGAAAAAGACAAAAATAAATAACTTAAAAATCCGGGGTGAATTTGTTTCAGGAAGCCGGCAATAAAAATACCGGCATATATAATTAATCCGACAGTTAACAGCTTATGAAACGTAAACAGGATCTGATTATAAGGCTTTCCCAGACGATGCAGCACATAGCCGGTTAAAATGATCAGTATTATTGCTGCACTGCTGAAAATTATTTTGACAGAATATTCATTATTAAGCATGATGCTATTTTATATTAAGGATTCATTTAAGTCAATTTAATCCGAAAAATACCGACTTCTTATATTATTTGCAAAATTCAGTTATCAATTTTCAATATTTTAATTTTTATAAAATGAACATTTTAACTTCCTGTAAGTTATTACTTTAAAATTCATTCTATGAAAAAAATAAAAAAAGAAGATATCAGCCAGGAGGTTTTTGACCTGTATGACGATTATGCGCACAACCGGATTGACAGAAGGAAATTTGTAGAGCAATTATCAGTTTATGCTGTTGGCGGACTTACCGTTTCATCGCTGATGAGTTTTATAATGCCTGATTACCAGGAAAAAATTCAGATAAAAGCCGATAATCCAGGACTGATAACAGAGTCCATTGAATACAATTCACCCAAGGGTGGTGGAAAGATAAAAGGGCAGTTATCGCGCCCGGTTAACAACAAAAAGAAATTACCGGGAATTATTGTGGTTCATGAAAACAGGGGGCTGAATCCACACATTGCTGATGTTGGCCGGAGAGCTGCGCTGGAAGGTTTTATTTCTTTGGCTCCTGATGCACTGACACCCCTTGGTGGTTATCCGGGTAACGACGACGACGGCAGGGCTTTGCAAAGCCAGCGTGACCGGAATAAAATGCTTGAAGATTTTATAGCTGCTTTTCAATACCTGAAAACACACCCTGAATGCGATGGAAATGTAGGAGTTGTCGGATTCTGTTTTGGAGGCTGGATTTCAAACATGATGGCAGTAAAACTCCCCGACCTGAAAGCTGCAGTGCCTTTTTACGGTGGCCAGCCTGAGGCTGCTGATGTACCCACAATCAAAGCTCCCTTGCTTTTACATTATGCCGGGCTCGATACCCGTGTAAATGCCGGATGGCCTGCATATGAAGAAGTGCTTAAAGCCAATAACATAGAATATTCAGCCTTTATTTACCCGGATGTAAACCATGGTTTTCATAACGATACAACTCCACGCTACGATGAAGAAGCAGCAAAGCTGGCTTGGAAACGAACGGTTGAATTTTTTAAGGAAAAATTGAAATAGTGATCAGTAGGCAGTTGGAGTTGGTAATAACCGGTCGCACTGAGTAAATGTAAAAAGAAAAAGACGGAGAACAACCTTAACTCCGCCTTAATTTAAAACTCAAAATGAAAACCATACCCTTAATACAGTAATTGCTGCGCAAACAAAATTGAATAAATGGAAATCTTCCAAAAAGATTAAAACACAATTAGCTCATTAACAGGTATTATCTTTGTATTACTACTTTTCCCGTAACCATTTCACTTCCGGCAATCATCTGATAAACATAGATCCCCGGCCTTAATCTCAAACCATTCCTGAATGTTCCGTTCCATGGCGCCTGATGATACCCTGCCCTTTCAAATTGCGACACCAGTGTTGTTACTTTTCTGCCTTGCATAGTATAAATGCTAAGTTCCACATCAGCTCCAATTGTAAGTGAATAGCGGAATACAGTAGAATGAATAAACGGATTTGGATAACAATCGCAGGTAACAAATAATTTTCCAGTTTCATCTATTTCATTTTCGCCTTCTGTTTCTTCAGGAACACTCAGATAATAACGAACAGCCCTGAAAACCTCATTGGTTTCATGCCCCTGAGGATTTGTAAATGTATAGGGACTTTCATACTGCCAGACCACCTCGCCTTCAGAGGTAATTTCAAAGAAAGCACCATTTGTCCCGGAACAAACCAAGGTATTACCATCAGGAAGACGTTGTGCTCCTGAAATATGGTCGGCAAAAAACTCTGTAGTCGGAGTTGAGGTGTAAGTCCATATTAAAGATTCAGGACCAAAAGCTGCGTTATTGCCAATAGTATATATTGAATTATTCAAAGGAGGCGTAAACTGGTCGACACTGGAATAATTGCCGTCGTTTCTTCCACGGCCATTGTTAAAAACAAGAATATCGTTTTCTCCCGGCAGTCCTTTTGTTATCCATTGCCCGTCGTGGCATCCAAACAATTTCTGATCGCTGCCGGTACCGCGACCATAGGTTTGTGGATTTCCCCACCGATAAAGCAAATCACCTGCATTTCCCGATGCTTCTGCCGATGTTGTATTATGGTTGATAATCCAGATTTCGCTGAAATTACGTGAAGTGACCATAATCTGATCCAGTTCTTCATTATAGTCGATTGCATTCAAATGAATCCAGTCTGCAACAGCTTGATTATCCACAAAATTTATATTGATTTTTTCAGGATGTTGTGAAACCACACCATAGTTGGATTTGGAATTATCGTAATCCTGGATCAGGTGATCCCATACTTTCCATTCCCAGACAATATTACCACCCGAACTTCCGGTTGGTTCAACTTCAATGATTTTATCGGGCCAGAGTTCTCCTTCCGACAGTAAATTCGGATTCCGTCCTGCTGCAATTGCTTCTGAACGACTTTTATATTCCCAGGCAATCATCAGAATATTGCCGTTAGGAAGTTTTTCAATATCGTGATGAAGCAAATAATTATTACTGTTGTAAGTGAATTCCCAAATTAAATTCCCGTCCCAGTCATACTGCTCAACTTTTCCGCCTGCACCACCTGCTTTAAAAACAGAATTGCTGTTTCTTCCTTCACATGTTGTTCGTAATAAAGTACTGTCATTTAAAAGATAGGCAGAAAGCGCCGGCCCCTGACTGCTTTCCCATGTATTAATATTGTTACCGTTTTCATCGATCAGATAAGTGGTTGTTTGCCCGATAGGTGCAAAAAGTGTTGCACTTAAACTTTCACCTGTATTATTTTCATTATCGTCCCCTTCATTATCCTCATTATCATTATTGTCTGTTGTATTCTCATCAGCATTTCTTACAAGTCGGACAAAATTGAATACACGCTGAACATCGCCCTGTGGCCCGTGCCCCCAACTCGGATAATCATTTTCATTTCCCTCTTTCGGATCGCTGCGCTGGCAACCGGCTCCATGAACATCAATGACATTCCACCAGTCCATGGATCCCAATCCACGCCCAAAAGCTACATACACAGCTGCATATCCTGATCCATCAAAACGTTTGTGCGTTGTACCGGTCCAGTAAAACGGATAATCACTGTCTCCGGCCTCATTGGTTATCCCGGTGCAATTAAATACCGGATCAATAGCCGGTGAATTGGTATAATCAGGCGAACGGGAATAATCAACAATACTTTGCAATTCTTTGGCATTTGGCAATCGCCAGTCGCTGAAACCCAGATATTCCTGAGCATTCTTTTGTTCTACCCATGCCAGGGCATCTTCCCAGTCCATACCATTTTTGCTGTCTTCCTGAGACCACATTAAACCGGTGGCAAAATCTGTTATCGTGCCATCTTCATTATCTTTAAAATCATTGACTCCATAGTCGGTATTGCCCCGGACAAAATAGACATAATTGGTTTTAGGTCTTGACCCGGAAGAAGGATAACCTTTAATCCTTCCATCCGCCAGGTTTAATCCGAATACAGCTTCCACACCGTTAAACACTGTCCCGGTATATTTATTTACCGACCAGAACTGGGCATCAATAATCCGCTCGCCTGCATCCATATCGCCATACCCAAAATCAAAATAACCGGTATCGATATAAGGAATTAATCCGTTTGTACTGCTACCGGTTGGAATCGGATCAGTACCCCTGAAATCCATTAAAGAATAAAGTTCTTTTATTGTTGGAGCACGCCAGTCATTAAAGCCACCAAAGTTTTGTTCATTCAAAACATCGGCATAAGAAAGAAAATCGGAATAATACATTTTATCTTCTGAATTTATCTCCCCATCATGGTTCAGGTCGGGGCTTTTGGTCCAAGTGAGCCCGGTAACATTATCATATATCGTTAGACCATCACTACTGATGTTGTAGCTGGGCAGGTTACCGTCAAAACCGGCATCCTGTCCAAAGAATGCTTCACCTTTAGAAGGTTCATTTATGGTTTTTGAATTATCAAAAAATAGTTCCTGCCCTGTATCCACGATTGGATAACTTTTATTCCCATCCTGTGAAAAACCTATCAGGCTGAAAAGGCATGCTGTTAAAAAAATAGATACATGTTTCATGGCTGATTCTTTAATTTTTTATTTACTAAACAACAAATCATAAAATCTCAAATTCTGTTTGTTCAGTAAATTAAAGGCATTGATCAGCCAAGTAAAAAAGAAATCAACCAATCGGGAGATTCTCTCAACGAATCAGTAAAATTTTAAATTGTAATTTTGAATACCTGAAATTTTTATTGAATCAGCTCATTCCATCCATAGTAATCAGCAATAGCTTTTAAGACTTCCGAAATAAGTCCGCCTCCATTATCGGCATTGGTCATAATAATTACGGCATTTCCTTTATGGGCATACGCTTTAAAACTGTTGGTAAAACCTGCATTTTTACCGCCATGCTGGAATATCAGCGATTCACCATCGCCAGTAAGAGAAACTCC
>JAFGGF010000134.1 GCA_016930735.1 Prolixibacteraceae bacterium | reverse complement strand
GTACTGGACGTTAAACTAAAATATATCGAAAAATATATCCTTGCCCGGCAAAATGCAGCATCTTATTACGATAAAAATCTGAAAAACATTCATGGATTAGCTATTCCTTCACGAAAAAATTTCAGCACCCACACATTTCATCAGTACACTTTCCAAACTGAAAAAAGGGATTTGTTACAAGTTTTTCTTAAAGATAAAGGAATTCCCAGTATGATATATTATCCCATGCCATTGCATCTTCAGAAAGCATACAAATTCCTTGGGCATTATCCCGGCGACTACCCGGTCAGTGAAAAATTATCTGAAACGGTTTTATCACTTCCAATGCATACCGAACTGAATGAAAAACAACTGGAATATATCACTGAATCAATTACTTGTTTTTTTGAAAAAAGTTGAAATAGTTATGAAAAAATCCGAAAAATTTATTCATCCTTCAGCAATAATTGACAAAGGAGCAATTATTGGCGAAGGAACAAAAATCTGGCATTTCTGCCATGTGATGACTGATGCTGAAATCGGGCAATACTGTATTTTAGGGCAAAATGTATTTGTTGGGGCAAATGTAAAAATCGGAAACCATGTTAAAATTCAGAATAATGTTTCAGTTTATACAGGTGTTAGCTGCGAAGATGATGTTTTTATCGGACCCTCAGCTGTATTTACAAATGTTATGAATCCACGAAGTACTATTGAAAGAAAAGACGAATTTAAAAATACATGGATAAAAAAAGGAGCAACAATCGGGGCCAATGCTACAATTATTTGTGGGAATACCATTGGTAAATATGCTTTTATAGGAGCCGGATCAGTTGTCACAAAAGATGTACCCGATTATGCTCTTGTTGTTGGAAACCCGGCAAAACAAATTGGGTGGATAAGCGAAGCCGGAATCAAACTTCAGTTTAAAAATAACAAAGCAACATGCCCTGTTACTAAGGGAAAATTCCTGTTAAAAGAAAATGTCGTATTTAAAATCTGAAACCATTCAGGCTATAAGGCACGAAGAAAAACATTGCACCTTTGTGGCCTGGCGGTAAATAATAAATATGGATAGATCAAAAAAAATAAAATTTGCAGTTGTTGGCATGGGACATATAGGGAAACGCCATGCAGAAATGATTCAACAAAATCCGGAAGCAGAACTGGTTGCCGTTTGCGACATCCGCACTCCTGAAGAATGTAATTTTATAACTCCTGAAATTCCGTTCTTCAGTTCATTCAGGAAAATGCTGACTGCAAATCTTCAATTCGATGTTGTAAATATTTGTACTCCAAACGGATTACATGCCGAAATGGCAATTTCAGCACTTAAATCAGGGTTGCATGTTGTGATTGAAAAACCCATGACACTTAAAAAATCGCATGCCGAAAATATTATCCATCGATCATTTGAAGTAAACAAGCATGTTTTTTGTGTTATGCAAAACCGGTATTCCCCACCCTCTGTATGGTTGAAAAGTCTTCTTTCTGTAAAAAAACTTGGGAAAATATATATGGTCCAGGTAAATTGTTACTGGAACCGTGACGAACGTTACTATAAAAAAGGAAACTGGCATGGAACCGCCGACCTCGATGGTGGAACCTTGTTCACCCAGTTTTCACATTTTATTGATATGCTTTACTGGCTTTTCGGAGATATAAAAAATATTTCAGGGAAGTTTGCCGATTTTAACCATTCCGGATTAACAGCTTTTGAAGATTCAGGAATTATAAATTTTGAATTTGAGAAAGAGGGTATTGGAAGTATCAATTATTCAACTTCTGTTTTTGAGAAGAACCTTGAAAGCAGCCTTACCATTATTGGTGAAAAAGGAACTGTAAAAATTGCCGGGCAATATATGAATGAGGTAACCTATTGCAATATACAGGATTATGAGATGGAGGAATTACCGGCTTCAAATCCTCCAAATGATTACGGTGAATATAAAGGCTCGGCTCAGAACCATAATTTTGTGATTCAGAATGTAATCGATAAAATTACTTCAGATGTTCCGATTACAACCAACGCTGTTGATGGAATGAAAGTGGTTGAGATTATTGAACGGATTTATGAAGAAAGAGATAAAAATCGTGTTAAATAATTTTCACCGCAATCTGATAAAAATTATTTACAGCCCCGAGTAATTCAAAATCGATATAATAAGAATCGATCCATTCCATAAATGCCTTAAATTCGTGTGAAGGCACATTAAATTCATCGAAAATAATAATATCGCCTTTATTGATAAACGGGGCAATACTTGTTAAAACATAGTATGTAGAAGAGTAAAGGGCGGCATCCATATGGATCACTTTCCTTTTACTTTTATCATAATTGCTCAAAAAACCGGGTAAAGTCTGCTGAAATAATCCCTGATAAAAAATACATCGTGGATCGTTTATTTCAGGAGGCTCATTTTTATTATTCATGTCTCCCTTTTTAAATGGCCCCCAGTCTTCAGGTAATCCTGAAAAAGTGTCGAATCCGTAAAACCTTGTGTTTGAATTATGAATATTTTTGACCCACCACTTAAATGACCAACCTTTGGCTACGCCAAACTCCAAGTAATCAAATTCAGTCTCAAGTCCTTCTTTTTCAATTACATATTTATAAAGGTCATACCTGCGCGTATAATCAAATTTCCAACTGTAAAAATCAGTATAATCAATTTTCTGTCTGTTGATCCACCTCGAAACTTCTGACATTTGAGCCAGGAAGGACAAAAATTTATCCGGGATTAAAACATGAAGTTTAAGTCTGAAAAACAAACCCTTTAATTTCCTGATCAAGTGTTTTTTTATAACCATGGATTATTACTTTAAAAAATCTTTCAAACTGACCTGTTTCCCGATTATTTTTCCGATTTCACTGATAGCTACCCTCTCCTGTTCCATGGTATCGCGATAGCGGATTGTAACCGTATTATCCTGAGTAGTCTGATGATCAACAGTAACACAAAACGGTGTTCCGATAGCATCCTGGCGACGGTACCTTTTGCCGATTGAATCTTTTTCATCATACTGGCAGTAAAAATCAAATTTCAGATCATCAATAATCTGCCTTGAAATTTCAGGAAGCCCGTCTTTTTTAACCAGCGGCATTACAGCAAGCTTGACAGGTGCCAGTACAGGAGGAATTTTTAATACAACCCTTGAGTCTTTTTCGAGTTGTTCTTCACAATACGATGCTGAAAGAACCTGAAGGAACATCCGGTCGACACCAATTGAAGTTTCCACAACATAAGGTACATACGATTCATTCAGTTCAGGATCGAAATACTGGATTTTTTTTCCAGAATACTCCTGGTGTTGCGACAGGTCGAAATCTGTACGGGAGTGAATTCCTTCCACTTCTTTAAATCCAAAGGGGAATTTATATTCAATATCAACTGCTGCATTGGCATAATGAGCCAGTTTTTCATGTTCATGGAAACGGTAATTATCATCGCCAAATCCCAATGCCCGGTGCCATTTCATTCGGGTTTCCTTCCATTTGGCAAACCAGTCGAGTTCGCTGCCCGGCTTAACAAAAAACTGCATTTCCATCTGTTCAAATTCACGCATGCGGAAAATAAACTGGCGTGCAACAATTTCATTACGGAAAGCTTTTCCTATCTGAGCTATTCCAAAAGGTATTTTCATCCTTCCGGTTTTTTGCACATTCAGATAATTCACAAAAATACCCTGTGCTGTTTCGGGACGGAGGAATATTTTTGAAGCACCTTCAGCAGTAGAACCCATTTCGGTTGAAAACATCAGATTAAACTGCCGTACATCGGTCCAGTTGCGTGAACCTGAAATCGGGCAAACAATCCCTTCATCTATAATGATCTGCTTTAATTCAATAAGGTCGTTGTCATTTAATGCTTTTGTAAACCTTTCGTGCAGAATGTCTATTTTTTCCTGATTAGCCAGAACCCTGGGATTGGTTTCCCTGAACTGTTTTTCATTAAATGCATCACCAAACCGGTCGGCAGCTTTACTAATTTCCTTATCTATTTTTTCTTCATATTTAGCCAACTGCTCTTCAATGAGGACGTCTGCGCGATAACGTTTTTTTGAATCTTTGTTATCAATCAACGGATCGTTAAAAGCATCGACATGGCCCGAAGCCTTCCAAATAGTTGGATGCATAAAAATTGCCGAATCAATTCCGACAACATTTTCATGGAGCAGTACCATACTGTCCCACCAGTATTTTTTGATATTGTTTTTCAGTTCGACACCATTCTGCCCGTAATCATAAACAGCACCCAGACCATCGTATATTTCGCTTGACTGAAAAACAAAACCATATTCTTTACTGTGTGCAACCAGTTTTTTAAAGATATCTTCCTGAGCCATAATTGTGATTTTCGAAATAACGGGGACAAAAATAAATGAATATCTGTAATAAAGGGGTTAAAATGACACAAAATAACAGAGATTTGTTTTTAACTGATATTTAATCCACCTCCTCAAAATCGACATATTCGCCTACACCTGAACTGTCACTTTTACGCGTGTTTTTGTTTTGTTCAATCGTTAC
>JAFGGF010000133.1 GCA_016930735.1 Prolixibacteraceae bacterium | reverse complement strand
GTTCTTTCATCGGAATCATCATCAAGATTAATATTAATGGCATCTGCCATGTTTTTTGAAAAAGAAAAGTTAGTGACTCCATCCTGGTTTGATAAAACGTCGTACATTTTATCAGATTTGCTTTGCCCGTTAGATGTAAACGATAATAAAAGCATAGCTGTAATAATTAAAAAAATGTTTTTCATAACTGATTATTTAATTGATTTAAGTGAAGACTTAAATCGGGTTAAAATCATTACATTAATTTTATTGGTCAGACGATTCTTTCATAGTAAGCCCTTCGGGTTTCATTTCCCAGAATTTGCCAACCATGTCACTATCCCAGGTATTTGAAACATTGTCGATGTCATGAATTATTTCATCCATGTTGCTGTTTAGGTAAATTGATTTTCCTACAGGGACTTTTACTACAATGTCAACACTCTGATCGCGCCAGCGCCCATTTTCGTCAATCAGGAAATAGGGGTCAAAGAATACGGTTGAATCTTTTAATGAATAAGAATATATAATGTCTTCAATATTATCTTTTGCATCATCGTTATTTTTCCCACGTGAATGTTTTTTAACAACAATTATAAAATTATCGGTACTTGATTTTTCAACATCGAGACTAACATCGCCAAGCAACCTTTCTTCACCATCAATCAGTACAACCTTAAATTCGTTGATATCCCAGTCAAGTTTAGAATATTCATCCCAACGGTCGTTTTCGTTTACATCCAGATAAAGAGTCTGACATGATCCGCAATCAAGCGATTCGCTACTTGAAAGAGATGTCTGACTTTTAAAATTTCCTACCTGCCCTGCAGAAATAGCTATCAGTGCAATGAGTGCGAGGAACCAGACACCAATCATGCTTAACGCTATAACCGAGTTGTTTGATTTGTAGCGAAATACAAGCTTTGTCCCGATAAAAAGCATAGCAAGCAGCGGAATCCCGACTAAAAGCGCAATGGTTATTAATCCGGCTGTTACCGATCCGGTTGAAACAAACTGGTTAAGGAATCCCGGCATATGCAATTCCGGAGTCCAGATCAGTGGCCAGTTATTTACAAACGAATGGCCTACAATCAGAGAAGACACAAAGCCAAGCAACCCTAAAAATCCCGATAAAATAAGGACAACACCTATTATTACTACAATTATTTTCAGGATAACTTTAAAAAAGGTATAAACAAATTCGCCAAATTGCGAAACTCCCTGTTTGCCTTTATTATAACCATCGGATTCTTTAAATTTCTGGTAACTTTCTTTTACTTCTTTTACTTCTTCCTTTATTGATTTCTGAATATTGGAAACCGTAACTTCCTGACCTCTCATTTCAAGGCGCTGTGCCGTATTTAGAGCTTTCGGGACAGCTATCCATAAAATCAGGTAAGCAATTAATCCAATACCGTTTATTAAAAACAATACAACAAAAATGATTCTTAGTATAACAGGATCCATGTTAAAGTAGGCACCCAGGCCACCGCAAACACCTCCGATTACCCTGTGGTCGGGATCACGGTAAAGCCTTCTTTTCCGTTTTGCAGAAACCGGTTCTTCATCATCTTCAACTTCAGCTTCCATAATATCTTCTGGTGTGCCCATTACCTCAATCACCTCGTCAACCCAGGCCATGGTAACTACCGTTTTTTTATCATCCGATTTTTCGCTGAACAATTCCGCAATCCTTGCTTCAATATCAGAAATTATCTCATTCCCTTCTTCTCCGGCACCAAAATGCTGTTTTAATTTCAGGATATAATTCTGAAGTTTTTCGTAAGCATCTTCTTCAATATAAAAAACGGTACCTGCTATATTTATGGTAAATGTCTTTTTCATTATTGGAATTCTTTAGTTAAGATTTTAATTTTTTAATCTTATCAACTGCATCAACCAGTTCAGTCCACGATCCTTCCAAACCCTGAAGAAATTCCTGACCTGATTTTGTGAGCTCATAATATTTTCGTGGAGGACCCTGGGTCGACTCCTCCCATTTATATGCAAGCAATCCATCGTTTTTCAACCGGGTTAACAATGGATAAAGTGTTCCTTCAACCACAATCATTTTAGCCTCCTTCAGGTTGCCGATTATATCGCTTGCATATAATCTTTTACCATTCAGAACAAGGAGGATGCAGTATTCCAGAACTCCCTTTCTCATTTGTGCTTTTGTATTTTCAAGCTTCATTTTTTTAATTTTATATTTTCAATGGCTCTGAATAATTCGAATGATTAAGAAAAATCATTTACTGGCTATATTTAAGATGTTAAATACCTTACTGTTTTATAAATTACCTGGTCAGATCACTGTCTTTGTCATCCATGTTTCTAATTTGAGGGAATCGTCATTTATGTCATCGGAATTTAAAGAATTTGTGTCCAGCATCCATTTTTCAAGTTGAATTTCCTGGTCACTTACTTCCTGTGAAAAAGGATTTAATCCCATGTCAACTGAAGTCATCCATGGTTCCAATTCAAGGCTTTCTTCAACTTCGCTATAAAAATAATCAGAAAAAGTGACAGGTAGCCCATTATCATTTTCAGGCTGATGGTTGGATGGATTTTCAACCAGTGCTGACGCAAGGTGGTTAAAACTGTTGTTTATCAGTAATTGTTTCCAGTACCCCTGGGCTGTAACTGTTAAACTTAAAAGTACAAGGCTGACTAAAAGTGCAACTGATCTTAAAAATGCTTTCTGAACATTGTTTTTTGTTTTCATGGCTTTTGTTTTTCTGTTTTTGTTTTGTTTTCTGTTTTGCCTGCCTTTCAGCAGTTTAGTTTTATGGCTTATGTTTTTTACCTCTTTAAGACGAATAAATTTTATTTGCGTTACAATCTGTAAAGAACTTTTCTTAAAAAATTACCTTTTTAAACATCGTTATTTGCATTACAAATATATAAATAAAATATGGTACCATGCAAGACATAGTACCATATTTTTTTAAATTTTTTTTAATATTTTTTATAAACTCTTTATTTAT
>JAFGGF010000132.1 GCA_016930735.1 Prolixibacteraceae bacterium | reverse complement strand
GTGCGGTTTGATCTTAAAGATAAAACGATTTTTTTATTTAACTGATTTTTAATGACAGGCCCCCTTTTGTCCGTTTGATATTTTCCTCCGCCAGCCGGCTGAGAAGACCAAGAAAGGAATCAATTATAAATAATTTATTATTAATGCTTTATGATTTAAACCGCATAACGGGTTAAGAATAATCAATATTGATATTGAACATTAATTACATTACATATTACTGATTACTTTTCAGCTTTAATAACTGTTTCAGCTTTCCATCTTAATACCAATTTCCCATTATAAAAACAAGCCACCCGGATTTAACCCATCTACCGGATTCCAGTTCGTTCTTGTTTCAGAAAAATATTTTTCCTTTCAATCACACGATTAATATCAAGGAAGATAATAATTTTGATTGTAAGACCATATCCCAAAATAAAATGCCTCTTTCTGAAAAACTGAAACTTATTATGCATTTTGAAATGCTTAATTTATTCACTCCTGACATACATATTAAAGCTATCAATGGCTACGCTTCGGACTGGATTATTCCGGGCTGCAGTCTGGTTTGGGTGCCAATTTTGATGGAATCGGGGCAGAACCAGAAATTTCAACAAATTTTGGGCTATTTATATGAAAAGAAATTTTCTGATTTAAACTGTCTAATTTTTTCACTTTCAAATAATCTTTAAATTTAAGGTCTTTAACCATTAAGGACCGTTATGAAAAAAATAACCTGTTTTCTTACCATCTTTTTGATACTTTTTTTTGGATGTAATAAAAATGATCCTTCCCGGTTTGAAGCCGATGTGATTATTTACGGAGGAACTTCAGCGGCAGTAACAGCAGCCGTCGAAATAGTCAAATCCGGTAAAACAGTGATCATTGTTTCACCCGACAAGCACCTCGGAGGGCTTTCTGCCAGTGGGCTTGGCTTTACCGACACAGGTCAGAAAGAAACCATTGGCGGGTTGTCAAGGGAATTTTACCATCGAATCTGGTTACATTATGACAAACCGGAATCATGGAAATGGCAGGAAAAAACAGAATACGGAAATGTCGGGCAGGGGACACCTGCAATCGATGGGAACCAAAGGACTATGTGGATTTTTGAACCACATGCTGCCGAACAGGTTTTTGAAGATTTTATTGCTGAAAATAATATTACAGTGTTAAGGGATGAGTGGTTGGACCGTGAGAGTGGTGTAAAATTGGAAAATGGGAAAATCATTTCCATAACAACCCTTTCGGGGAAAACATTTGAAGGGATTATTTTCATGGATTGCACATATGAAGGCGACCTGATGGCTGCAGCCAATGTAAGTTATACAACAGGGCGTGAGGGCAATGAGGTATACGGAGAACAATGGAATGGTGTTCAAACCGGGGTATTTCACCATGGGCACCATTTTTATTCAGAAATAAGCGCATATAAAATCCCCGGTGATCCGGCCAGTGGATTACTGCCACGTATATCAGACCAGCCACCGGGTAAATATGGTTCAGGAGATAAACGTTTACAGGCTTATTGCTACAGGCTTTGCATGTCGAACCACCCCGGAAACCGTGTTCCTTTCCCAAAACCGGAAGGTTATGATCCAAATCAATATGAACTTTTACTGAGGGTATTTGAAACAGGCCGACGTGACTGGTTCGATAAATACGACCCAATCCCCAATCGTAAAACCGATACCAATAACCACGGTCCTTTCAGTACTGATAACATTGGAATGAACTATGATTACCCGGATGCTACTTATGAGAGGCGGCAGGAGATTTTAAAAGAACATGAAACCTATCAGAAAGGATTACTCTATTTTGTCCAGAATGACCCTCGTGTTCCGGAAGATATCAGAAGTAAAATGCAGCAATGGGGGCTTGCCGCTGATGAATTTACCGACAATGGCAACTGGCCTTTTCAGATTTATGTGCGCGAAGCCCGCCGTATGATTGGAGAATATGTGACAACAGAAAATGATGTACTTGGAAAACGGGAAGTTCCAAAACCAATAGGTATGGGGTCATATACTATGGATTCGCATAATGTCCAGCGTTATGTAACTGAAGATGGATTTGTGCAAAATGAAGGAGATATAGGCATGCATCCACATGAACCTTACTCAATAGCATACGGTTCATTAGTCCCTAAGAAGGAAGAATGTACGAACCTGTTTGTCCCGGTTTGTGTTTCATCGAGCCACATTGCTTATGGTTCTATCAGGATGGAACCTGTTTTTATGATTCTCGGCCAATCGGCAGCTGTAGCAGCCAGTCTTGCAATTGACAACAAAACCGCAATTCAGGATGTGGATTATGAAACACTAAAAAATGAATTGTTTAAACGGGGACAGGTTTTAAATTTGCAGTGATTTGTAGTGATTGTTGGTGATTTATGGAGATTTATAGTAATTCATTTATCTTTACATTTTGTTGAATAGAATATGTAACAATAAATCACTATAAATATCCATAAATATCGACTTTTGAAGGAATCAGAACATAGCTGTTTTATTCGATTTCTGAATTAAACTACAGTGTCAGCATATGCCTACCTTCTTTCATGTAATTGGTTATTTCACCCATGTATTTTACTTCTACGCCAAGCTCTTCCAGTTTATCAGAAATCCCATACATATCGGAGCATCCTTTGCAGGCTTTTACAGCTGTGCCCTGTTCCATTATTTTTTTTACATAGTCCTGGATATCTTTATTTTCAACCAGAACCTTTTGAGACGGGCCCCAAACTACAAGCGTGATATCTTTCCACCATTGAAACTCCTCGCAGCAGAGCTGGCGAGGAATCCGATTCCGTCAAGGACTTTTTTAGTGTTTTGTTCGCTAACCCCGCGGCAGAG
>JAFGGF010000131.1 GCA_016930735.1 Prolixibacteraceae bacterium | reverse complement strand
TTCCACATGGCCGATCAGAAATACAATTCGGGGCTGTTCGATTTTAAGGAAGACAAAATAACACCCTCGCTGATTATCGACAACAAAATATTAAAAACCATTGTCGGGGAGTTGTATTACCCCAATTGCGAATACGAATTTTCGGTAATGCCTGCCGACATCCTTGGCAGTGTTTACGAGCGTTTCCTCGGCAAAACCATCAGGCTCACCAAAGCCCACCAGGCAAAAATTGAGGAAAAACCCGAAGTGCGAAAAGCCGGAGGAGTTTATTACACACCCAAATACGTGGTCGATTATATTGTTGAAAACACGGTTGGCAAAATGGTTGAGGGGAAAACGCCGCGCCAGGTGGCTGAGCTGGCTATTTGCGACCCGGCATGCGGCTCTGGGTCGTTCCTTATTGGAGCCTACCGGTTCCTGCTCGACTGGCACCTGAAATATTACGCTGAAAATCCGCCCAAAAAGAAAGGTGAACAACCGCTCACTCCCGACGGCAAACTTACCACTGCCGAGAAAAAACGCATCCTGCTCAACAATATTTACGGGGTTGATATTGATGCGCAGGCTGTTGAGGTAACCAAGCTCAACCTGCTGCTCAAGGCGCTCGAAGGCGAAACACAGGCATCGGTAAACCAGCAGCTGGCGCTGTTCCACGAGCGGGTGCTGCCCAACCTCAACAACAACATCAAATGCGGGAACTCGCTGATAGGGACCGATTTTTACGACACCCAACTCGAACTGTTCCCCGCACAAATGAAAAAAGTCAATGCCTTCGACTGGGAAGAGGCTTTCCCTGGAATTTTTAAAAAGGGTGGCTTGCCGGACGAAGCTTCAGCGAAGTCCGGGTTTGATGCGGTGATCGGGAATCCGCCGTATGTAAATTTAGTTGCAATACCAGATGAACAAAGAAATTTCTTACAATTAAATTACAAGACCTGTAGAAATAAAAGTGATTTGTATTCTTTTTTCTTAGAAAAAGCATGTCATATTTTAAAACTTAAAAATGGCAAATCAGGTTTTATTGTTCCACATACTTGGTTAGCAACTACAAGTTTTGAATTGCTAAGAAAAAAACTTCTTGATGAAAAAAGGATAGAAAAAATTGCAGAGATGGGATTTAAAGTTTTCGATGGAGTTACTGTTAGTACTGTAATTCTTATTTGCTCTCATAATAATAATTCCATTAAAGTTTGTAATAAAGATTTTTCAACTCGATTTAATATTCCAACCAATAAGTGGATTGAAAATAACTATCATATAGATCTTGAATGGAATATAGTTAAAGAAGGACTTTATAAAAAGATTGAGAAAGTATCTATAACTCTTGAAAATATGATTAAATTTTCGAGAGGAGTAAAAACAAGTAATGATAGTAGATTTATTCACAGAGAAAAGAAAGATACTGATTATAAACCTGTGTTTAGGGGAAGAAATATTAAAGCTTATTCATTAAATTGGGATGGCGAATATATTTGGTATCGTCCAGATTTAATGAAAGAAAAAGTTGGATGTCTTCCTCATACAAAAAAATTTTTCGAGGTTCCAGAAAAACTGATTACTCAAAGAGTAAATAGTTCAATGCAATTATTGGTAACTTATGATAATTCTCAGAACTATTTTTTAGATACAACTAATGTTTCACGTTATGAATCATGGGACGGAATACATTCGATGAAATTTATTGCAGGTGTTCTTAACTCTAAGCTTGTAAATTATTGGTATTGTAATAAATATAAAATGCCAACAATTGGATTATATGAACTCCATTCAATTCCAATAAAAAAGATCGATTTCACTAATAATGATGAAAAAAGAATACATGATCAAATCACCCAACAAGTTGACAAATTACTTTTGCTAAACAAACAGTTGCAGGAGGCCACACTCGAAAGCCAACGCGAGCCAATAAAGCGCGCCATAACCCACGCCGAAAAATGTGTCGATGAACTGGTTTACCAACTCTACGGCCTTACCGGTGATGAAATTAAGATTGTGGAGGGTTCATAATACAATTATTCTTTGCCCCGGTCCTCAGACCGGATAATACAGGCTATAAAAACAGGATTTATCCTTTGCCGTTGCATTCAGGCAACGGACAGGAAATAAGGATAGCAATCCGGGCTTCAGCCCATTTACAATAAGCAGCTATTATTTATCGGGCTGAGCCCTTGTTTTATTATAGATTTACATTGATCGTCAGATAATGGATTCTGCAAAAATAGTTTACAGGATGTTGAACTGATTTCCCAACATCGGGGCATCACCAATGAAGAAATTAAAATTGTGGGACAAGGTTGATTTATATCCTTAAAAACATTAAATTAGTTTCAGGATAAAAATCATACTTTATGGATAAAGGTGACTTTAAAGATAAAATCCAAACACCTCATAAAGATACACCAATAAAAAACACCGACGAACTATTCAGGGCTGCCTTTGAATATGCCCCGGCAGGAATGAACATTATAGGGCCTGATGGTTTAAGCATCTTAGCGGTTAATCCGGAACTTTGTAAAATGTTTGGTTACACAAAGGAAGAGTTCCTCGGGAATACCTTTCATTTGGCAACACACCCCGATGATGAGGAAAAAAGCAACGAGTGGAAACGGAAAAAATTCAACGATGAGCCATGTGAACCCTTTATCGAAAAGCGTTATATCCATAAGGATGGGCATATTGTTTGGGTACATATAAGATCGCATTGGATAAAAAACGAAGATGGAACACACAAGATGGCAGTTGTGCATATTCAGGATATATCAAAAAGGAAAGAAGCTGAAGAACAGGCCCGGCAAACGGAAGAACGTTTCAGGGCTTTATTTATGTCATTAACCCAGGGCTTTTATATTTCTGAAGTAATATATGATGATAACGGTAAACCCTGTGATTACAGGTATATTGATGTCAACCCACAATTTGAAAAAATCATCGGATTAAAACGTGAGGAAATTATCGGGAAAACATATAAGGAACTGGTACCGGTTGATACGACGAACTGGCTGGATGTTTATTTATCGGTTGCAACCACGGGTAAAGAACAAATTTATGAATTTTACTCGAATGAATATAAAACACATTTTGCAACGTATTCATATATCCTTTCCAAAGGCCAGATAATTGTATTTGTTATGGATGTCAGTGAACGGAAAAAAGCAGAAGCTGAACTTGAGCAACACTGTAACAATCTTGAAGATCTGGTTAAAAAAAGGACTTTGGAACTGGAAGAAAAAAACCAGGAGCTTGAAAAATTTAATGAGTTATTTATCGGAAGAGAGTTCAGGATAAAGGAACTAAAGGAAAAAGTACAGGAACTTGAACAAAAGCTTCAGGACAAAGATTAGATTGTAAAAGAACCGGGGAAAACGCTAAATGAATATCGGGCTGATCACGATGAGGAGCACTTTCCATGATTTTAAGATTTAACCCCTTCGGGGCTGAATATATTATTTTTTAATCCGCAGGTTACACCTGTGGTTATTCAAATCATGCTCCTGTCGGAGCTTATTTTTACCAACCTTGGTCCAAAAAAAGCGCAACTTCATTAACTATGGATACAATCAGCAGCACCCGCAAAACAACCGAGCCTGCCCTGAAGGGGCATCACCTCAATAACCCCGGATGTAATCCGGGGCTAAGGGTAAAACAGTGATCATCAGCCCCGAAGGGGCATCACCTCTATAACCCCGGATGTAATACGGGGCTAAACCAGCTACACAGTAGCTCCCAGCCCCGAAGGGGCAACACCTCAATAACCCCGGATAAAATCCGGGGCTAAAGGTAAAACAGTGATCATCAGCCCCGAAGGGGCTGCATCTCAATAACCATGGATGAAGTCCATGGCACCAGGCACACAGCACCACAAGCCCCGAAGGGGCTGCATCTCAATAACCATGGATGAAGTCCATGGCACCAGGCACACAGCGCCACTAGCCCCGAAGGGGCAATATCTTAATAACCCCGGATGTAATCCGGGGCTAAAGGTAAAACAGTGATCATCAGCCCCGAAGGGGCAACACCTCAATAACCATGGATGAAGTCCATGGCACCAGGCACACAGCGCCACAAGCCCTGAAGGGGCTGCATCTCAATAACCCCGGATAAAATCCGGGGCAACAGGTAAAACAGTGAACCTCAGCCCCGAAGGGGTGTAACTTTCTTCTACAATAGCCTAGGAAATAAATATTTTATCGTAATTTGCAGCTTCAACTAAATATCTGTTGCCGGAAACAATTTCATAATGAAGTTTTCAACTGTAACAGCAATTAAATAAAAAACAAAAATGAACATCCTGATTATTTACGATTCTTTTTTCGGGAATACACAAAAAATTGCCGAAGCCATTTTGTCCGGTTTTTCTCCCAATAATAAAATAGTCCTGAAAAACGTGACCGAAGTTGAACAAAATCTGCCTGAAAAGATTGACGTATTGATTGTGGGTTCTCCAACCCGTGGATTCAGGCCCTCTCCCAATACATTAAAATTTATAAAAAGTATTGGATCCAAGTCGTTTGAAGGTGTAAAAGTTGCTGCTTTCGATACACGTATTAACCTCGAGACCCTGAAAAAAGCTGCATTCCGTTATATGGTCGATAAAGGAGGGTATGCAGCCAAAACCATTTTGAAACAGCTATTAAAAAAAGGTGGGGAACAGGTTGCCGGGCCGGAAGGTTTTTTAGTCGATGGAGAAGAAGGTCCTATAACCGAAGGTGAAACCAGCCGTGCTGTTGTCTGGGCACAAACAATAGAATCGGAAATAATCCGGATTACAACATAAAAGGATGTCATCTTGTTAAATTGATGACATCCTTCCCAAATAAAAAAAAGTATTTTAATAGGCGAATAAAGGATATTCAGCCATTAGCTTATTTACTTTCGATTTTACTTTTCCGATAATTGATTCATCTTCAATATTTGAAATCACATCATCGATCATTTCAACAATTTTTGGCATTAGATCTTCTTGAACGCCACGTGTAGTAATTGCCGGCGTTCCCACCCTTAAACCGGAAGTCTGGTAAGGCGAACGGCTGTCGAATGGTACCATGTTTTTATTCACTGTAATGTCGGACTGAACCAGGATATTTTCAGCCTGACGCCCGGTAATTTCAGGAAATTTCGGGCGAAGGTCAATCAGCATCGAATGGTTATCGGTACCCCCTGAAATTACTTTATACCCAAGGTCGATAAAAGCCTTAGCCATAACTGCTGCATTTTTCTGAACCTGTTTTTGATATTCTTTGTATTCAGGAGTCAGCGCTTCGCCAAATGCAACTGCTTTTGAAGCGATCACATGTTCAAGCGGACCACCCTGTTGCCCCGGAAAAACTGCCGAATCGAAAAGAGATGATAACATCCTGACTTCACCCTTTTTGGTTGCAATTCCCCATGGATTTTCAAAATCCTTACCCATTAAAATAATTCCGCCACGCGGTCCACGCAGGGTTTTATGGGTGGTTGAGGTTACTACATGGGCATATTCCAGCGGATTATTGAGTAGTCCAACCGCAATTAATCCTGCGGGATGTGCCATATCGATCATTAATAATGCACCGACTTTATCGGCAATTTCACGCATTCGTTTATAATCCCAGTCGCGGCTGTAAGCAGAAGCTCCGCCGATGATAAGCTTTGGTTTATGTTCGAGAGCCAAAGCTTCCATTTCGTCATAATCAACTCTTCCGGTTTCTTCTTTTACTTTATAACCAATCGGATGATAGAGAATACCTGATGAATTAACCGGAGAACCATGAGAAAGATGACCACCATGAGAAAGGTCGAATCCAAGGAATGTATCGCCGGGGTTCAAAATCACACTTAAAACTGCTGCATTGGCCTGAGCTCCTGAATGAGGCTGTACATTTGCCCATTCGGCATTGAATAATTCTTTGATCCTATCAATAGCAAGTTGTTCAGTCTGGTCAACAAACTGGCAGCCTCCGTAATACCTTTTCCCCGGATATCCCTCTGCATATTTGTTGGTCATTACCGAACCCATGGCTTCGAGTACCTGGTCGCTTACAAAATTTTCGGAAGCTATCAGTTCGATGCCACTCAACTGGCGTTCACGTTCTTTTTTAATGATATCAAAAACAACGGTATCTCTATTCATTATCAAACAATTTAAAATTAAAAAAACCAAAGGTAATACTTTTTAAATCCGGCATTTGTGAACACAAATAAGATTTTCTCATTATTTTTAAACAATTAATGTTGGATATTTGATAGTGGATGTTGGATACTAATGACTATTGACTAATGACTATTGACTAATGACTATTGACTAATGACTTTTGACTAATGACTTTTGACTAATGACTTTTGACTAATGACTTTTGACTAATGACTTTTGACTAATGACTTTTG
>JAFGGF010000130.1 GCA_016930735.1 Prolixibacteraceae bacterium | reverse complement strand
GCATATTCACAGGTCGGATTAAAAAAATATACATCCGGAAACATAAAACAAAGGTAATAAAATGAGATGCTAATTAACCGATGCCAGAGGTTTACGTTTTCTGAAAATACCGGCTTGTGCCATTGTCATTATCAGGACTCCCATAACTGATAAAATTCCACCTATCAACTGATGTGTAAGTGGTAAAGTTTTAAAAAACAAAAATGCAACGATTAATACAAAAATCCCTTTCAGACTTTGGACAATTGCAGATCTTGAAGCCTCAATATAATGATATGAATAATAAACAGTTAATATGGTAAGGAATTCAAGGAAGGAACCAATCCCGATATTTTCTAAAACATTTCCTGGAATTTTAAAATCAATGTCAAGAATAAAAAACATTACCAGTGAAAAGGCAAATAGCCAGGTAGAACGGTTCAGGTTTAGCAGTTCCGGGCTGAGTTTTTTAACGTGGACTTTCACAACAAGGGTTGCAATAGTTGCAAAAATTGCGTTCAGGAAAACCACACCGGTCCCTTCAATAAAAAAGGTTTTAAGGGTTGTCCCTCCGTTATAGCTGATAATAAATGCCCCTCCCAGTGCAATCAGGGCTCCGACCGACTCAATAATTCCGAATTTTTCATACAGGATAAACACACCACCCAGTGTTACCATTACCGGAAACATATTTCCAAGGAACGATGTAACCGATGGATCGGGTATGATGTGAATGGAAAGAAAAAACAATGTTGTTGTCAGCATTTCGAGGAATCCCAGAGTTACCAGGATTAGTACCTGTTTGCGGGTTAAAAACCGCAGCTGCCTGAGTTTTTTATTCTGGAAAGCAAACAACAGAGCCAGCAATGCTCCAATTGCATACCATATCATACCGAACATAACAAGGTGGATTTCATTCAGGGCTGCTTTACTGAAAATATAAACATTGGAGTAGGCAATGGTGGCTACCAGAGCATATGTATAACCTTTAAATGTGTCGGTCTTCATGGCGGCAAATGTAGCAAAAAAACAGATTTAAATCGTTTCAATTCAAAGATGCCATCTATGCCGATTGGAGGAAGAAATTCTACAATCATTAATTAAATGATGTAAAACCTTTTCCAATGTTCAAAACTTTGGAAAAGTTATTTCTTGATGGATGGAGTATTTTTACCATCGATTCATATTATTAATCTTTTTTAAACGATTACCATTTTTCTATCTGTAAAATCTCTAAAGCATTATCTTTGTATTGCTTCAAAAAAGTAGAAAATACATAAACTAAAAACTGAAGACATGTTGCCGAAAATAAATCCAATGACCACCAACGCCTGGAAAAAACTTGAAGAATATTATTTCGGTTTTGAGGGGACTCATGTAAAAGACCTTTTTACAAAAGACCCGGAAAGATTTCAAAAATATTCTCTAAAATTTGAAGATATTCTATTGGATTATTCCAAAAATATTGTTGATGAATATGTTTTGGAATTGTTATTTGAACTTGCCGGAGAATGTGGATTAAAAGATGCCATAAACAGCATGTTTTCAGGGGTAAAAATCAATGTCACAGAAAACCGGGCCGTTCTGCATGTTGCCTTACGAAACCGGAGCAACACTCCGATTCTTGTTGATGGTGAAGACGTAATGCCTGAGGTTAATGCAGTACTGGCTCAAATGAAAGATTTCTCAGAAAAAGTAATTTCAGGCAGTTGGAAAGGATTTACAGGAAAGTCGATTACTGATATTGTCAACATCGGGATTGGTGGTTCCGACCTTGGCCCGTTGATGGTAACTGAAGCTTTAAAACCATATAAAAATCATTTGAACCTGCATTTTGTTTCCAATGTTGACGGGACACATATTGCAGAAACATTAAAAAAGGTTGATCCTGAAACCACGCTGTTCATTATTGCTTCAAAAACATTTACAACCCAGGAAACCATGACCAATGCCAATACAGCCCGTGACTGGTTCCTGAAATCAGCAAAAGAGATCGGATTTGTAAAAAATCATTTTGTAGCAGTTTCAACCAACGAAAAAGAGGTTGCAGCTTTTGGTATCGACACTAAAAATATGTTCCGTTTCTGGAATTGGGTGGGTGGCCGTTATTCGCTTTGGTCAGCTATCGGGCTTTCCATTGTTTTGGGGATTGGTTTTGATAATTATATTGAATTGCTGGAAGGTGCTCATGCATTGGATATTCACTTCAAATCAGCAGTGTTTGATAAAAATATTCCTGTAATTCTGGCTTTGTTAGGAATCTGGTACAATAATTTTTATGGTGCCGAAACCGAGGCAATCCTGCCATACGACCAGTATATGCATAGGTTTGCAGCTTATTTCCAGCAGGGAAACATGGAAAGCAATGGTAAATATGTTGACAGGAATGGCGAGCAGGTTGACTACCAGACTGGTCCCATAATCTGGGGTGAACCCGGAACAAACGGGCAACATGCTTTTTATCAGTTGATCCATCAAGGGACAAAACTGATCCCGTGTGACTTTATTGCGACAGCAAATAACCATAATAAAGTCGGTGACCATCATCGGAAACTGCTGGCCAACTTTTTTGCCCAAACCGAAGCTATGATGGTTGGTAAAACTGAAGATCAGGTTGCAAAAGAATTAAAAGCTGCAGGGAAAACTGATGAAGAAATTGTTGCATTATTGCCGTTTAAAGTTTTCCTTGGAAATATTCCAACAAATTCGATCTTAGTAAAAAAACTAACTCCAGGGACTCTGGGTTCACTGATTGCCATATACGAACATAAAATATTTGTGCAGGGAATTATCTGGAATATTTACAGTTTCGACCAATGGGGTGTAGAACTTGGAAAACAACTGGCCAATAAAATACTGCCGGAACTGGAAAATGAAAATGAGGTAACCGGGCACGATGCTTCAACAAATGGTTTGATAAATACCTGGAAAAAAATGAGGGAATGAATTACCTTGCAGCAAGCTAACGAAGTATTAACTTGGATTTTATTTTTATCGTTGCAAGCATCGGAGTTTTAACTCATTTATCCCGATACACTTTGCTATCGGGATTCGTTCAACTTACAAATTTCAATACACTACATTTTTGAAATCTGAGTTTCACGAATAAATCAGCTTAATAAAGCAGTCAGTTTTTTGATTTCTTTTTTTGCGGTTGCTTTTTCATAAAGAATTTGATAAACCGCATTGCAAATTGGCATATCAACCTGATATTTTTGATTGATTTCATAAATTGATTTGGAAGCAAAATAGCCTTCGGCGATCATATTCATATCCAGTTGAGCCGATTTTACCGAATATCCTTTGCCGATCATAACACCAAACATCCGGTTGCGACTAAATTTGGAATAAAGTGTTACCAAAAGGTCGCCTAAATATGCCGAACTTTTTATATCTCTGGTAATCGGATGAACCGTGTCTACAAAGCGCTTAATTTCCTGAATGGCGTTGGATGCTAGGACTGCCTGGAAATTGTCACCGTACCGTAATCCGTAAACAATGCCTCCGGCAATGGCCATAATATTTTTTAATACCGAAGCATATTCTGTACCCCAGATGTCATCAGATGTACTGGCAGAAATGTAATTGCTGTTGATCAATTTTGAAAATGCAGTTGCTTTGCTTTCATTCTGGCAAGCAATTGTAAGATACGAGAGTTGTTCAAGTGCAACTTCCTCAGCATGACATGGACCGGCAATTACACCAACAGAATCAACAGGGACATCGAAATATTTATTTAAATATTCAACGATCAAAAGGTTTTCTTCAGAAACAATCCCCTTTATCCCGGAAAAAATAATTTTATCACTGATGTCAATTTTCAGCTTTTTAAATAAAACAGGTAAAAAAGCTGATGGCACAGCTAAAACAAGGATCTCTGAATTTTTGGCCAGTTTATTAATATCATTACAGAAATTGATTTTATCAGTGTCGAATTCTGCCTCCTGTAAATACCGTGGATTATGCTGATATAATTTAAAAAGTTCTATGGTTTCTTTTTTTCTGAAATACCAGTTTACACTATCAATATTTTCAAACAGCATCTTAGCTATTGCCGTTGCCCAGCTACCGCTGCCAATAATCCCTATCCTTCCTGTATTAAAACTCATTCCCCCAGTTTGGGAGGCAAATTTAAAAAGATTTTAATGAATTGAAGTTTTTTAAATATATCACCCATATACAGATTCGGTTATAATAAAAATACGATTAAATTCCTGTTAAAAATAATTTGCATTTTTGAAAATAAGGAAAAAAATCTTCTAAATGCTTGACTTTAAATTCATTTTGTTGTAATTTCTCATTCCTTTTTTAAATGGTTTTCGAATTACTCAACCTAAAATGGAAAGATTATGAAATTTTTTTTTTGTTAATTCTGGCAATTGTCTTTATTGCCGGATGTT
>JAFGGF010000022.1 GCA_016930735.1 Prolixibacteraceae bacterium | reverse complement strand
TTCGCGGGGGAGGTCTTCATTTATTGCGTCCAGTTCATCAGGAAGGGCAGGTTTGATCCCTCCGTCGTACCAGAACAATTTAAAAGCCGGCAATACCTTTTGTTCAGGGAAATTAAACTGAACCATGCAGGAATACGGGAAAGCAACATTGGCATTTTCACCCATACTAACATGGTTTTCAATTTTACAGGTTGTTGTACCATATGCCTGTGCACTGAGAGGAGCAGTATTTATTCCAAATTCGAGGAATAAGGGCCACAGGCTGTAATGCCCCATATCGGCAATACTTCCGCCTCCAAAATCGTACCAGCCGCGGAAAACTGCATTGGTATAATTCGGGTGGTACGGACGGTCAGGTACAGGCCCCAGCCAGAGTTGCCAGTCAAGATCTTTCGGAATTTCAACCTTATCTGTTGGATTTGCAGGCCATTGCGGCCAAACCGGGCGGTTCGACCAGTTATGGATTTCTTTCAAATTCCCTATATGCCCTTTTTTGATCCAATCCAAAGCCAGTCCATATCCACTGCGTTTACTGTAGGCAAGCAGGTGTGTCCGTACTCCTGTTTTTTTTGCAGTGTCAATAGTCAGCATTGCTTCGTGCATCCGGTTGGCAATGGGTTTGTGAATGACAACATGTTTGCCTTTTTTCATGGCAGCTATCGAAACAGGTGCATGCAGATGGTCAGGCGTCATTACTTTTACGGCATCAATATCCTTTTCTTTTTCCAGTTGTTCCCTGAAATCGTTATAAGATGCACATCTGTAGGTTTTGCCGGTCTGTTTGCTGTAATACTTTTCCACAAGCTCCTGTCCAACATCTCTGCCACCTGGTATACCATTAAAATTCTCACCCCATGAATGTTCTTCAGTAACTCTTCTGACCAGGTTTTTTATTTCATTCAGTGACCAGTCAACGTAATTTGTACTGAATTTATTAGGGTCACAAACCGATGTAATTTGAATTTTAGGATTTCTTATTAATGATGCCATCTCACGCAAACCCTGTGTCCCGCATCCAATATATGCAACATTAAGTTTATCGTTGGGAGCAACAAAATTCAGTCCCCCAAGGACATGTCGTGGGACTACTGTAAAAGCAGCTGCAGATGCTGCAGTGCCAACAAATTCTCTTCTGGTTAAGTTAGATTTTTTTTTCATGTTAATCAGTTTAAACAAGTTCGGTTAATATCCTATATTTTAAAAGTCATTTACAATGCCTCTTCGGTAATATCTGAAATTGCTGTGTTAAGTTACAAAAAGCAGCGGTTAATTAAAATTTATGTTTGTTAATTATTTATTTGGATAAATTTTACTTATATAATTTGAAATTTTAAACATATTTCCGAATGATGTAATGCCAATCCCAGTCGTTTTGATTTAAAAAGTATTAAAGAATAGGTCGATTTTATGACTTTATATAATTGCTGATTTGTATTATTTGTATCTTCCCGGCAGAAATCAATAAAATCAACTGCTATGTTAAAACGAACTATCCTTTTATTATTTGTTTTGACCTGTTTTATTGCCAGGTCGCAACCTGAAAATACTGGAAGGCAGTGGCCGTCGTACAGAGGATATTTTGCCAGTGGAGTTTTAAATGCAGCTAACCTGCCAGATAACTGGGATGCTGAAGCAGGTGAAAATATCAAATGGAAAGTCAAAGTTCCGGGACTTGGATTATCAAGCCCGGTAATCTGGGATAATAAGCTGTTTATAACTACCGCAGTCAGCCTTGCTGACAGTTCTGGGCTTGCAACAGGAATTTTCGGGTCAATCGGTTCTGTTGAAGATAACTCGGTTCACGAATGGAAAGTTTTATGTTATAATAAAAATACGGGCGATTTAATTTGGGAACAAACTTCCTGTACAGGAATTCCCAAACAAAAACGTCATCCAAAATCAACCCATGCCAATTGTACCGTAGCTACCGATGGCGAATTTGTAGTTTCATTTTTTGGATCAGAAGGATTGTATTGTTACAATATGAATGGAGATTTGCAATGGAAAAAGGATTTCGGAGTGTTGAAAGCTGTTTTTTTTGCTGTCCCCAATGCTGAATGGGAATATGCCAGTTCCCCTATTATTTATGATGGAGTGGTAATTATTCAGAACGATGTTATGGAGAATTCATTTGTTGCTGCTTTCGATGTTAAAACCGGAAAAGAAATCTGGAAAAAAGAACGGGATGAATACCCCGGATGGTGCACTCCAACCATTTATTTTGATGATAATAAAACAAGGATTGCTTTAAACGGGTATAAACAGCGTGGCGGGTATGATTATAAAACCGGAGAAGAAATCTGGCACATGTCAGGTGGTGGCGACATTCAGATACCCACGCCCATTACCGGTCACAATATGGTTTATTTTAACAGTGCTCACGGAAGGCAATCACCCATATTGGCAATCAAATCAAATGCAGTAGGCGATATTACATTAAAAGAAGATGAAAATTCAAATGATTACGTAGTCTGGAGTGTACCTCGTGGTGGTTCATACATGGGAACCATGCTTTTAATGGGTGATTATTTGTACAATGCCGGCTGGAATGGTTCGCTATCCTGTTACAATGCATTAACCGGTGAAACCATATACAATGAAAAAGCCGGATCAGGGAACAGTTATACATCATCGCCGGTGGGTGCCGACGGGAAAATTTACTTTGGTGACGATAACGGGATCATCTATGTAATTCAGGCAGGACCCGAGTATAAATTACTGGCTGAAAATCCGCTTAACGATATATTTATGACAACACCGGCAATTACAGAAGGAATGATCTATTTCAGGACATTAAATTATTTGATCGCAGTTGGGAAATAGCCCTTTGAATTGAAGTATTATTGATTTAAATTAATCCTTCATTATTAAAAGGATATTTAATTGGTTCAGGTGATATATAAACTTCCCCGGGATTTGCGTTTTTAAGCATTGTAACTCCTGCTCCGATAATACAATCTGAACCAATATTTATATTATCGCGAAGGGTTGCATTTTTCCCTGTAAAAACATTTTTGCCAATATTCACATTTCCGGCAATAGCTGTACCACCACCGATATAGCAGTTGTTTCCAATTTTTGAATTATGCCCAATACAGCAATTATCTCCAATGACAATATTATTTTTCATTATAACTTTTGGTTGGATGCTGGTATTTGCCGAAATAAAACAGTTATCTCCTAGCCTCAAATCAGAAAACATGGAAACACTGGGGTGGATAAAATTAATTAGCCTGTATTTTTTTTCTTTTGCTTCAGTGTATTTTGCCTCTCTTATCTGATTCTGTTGGATATAACCTATTGCAACAAACATATAAAACTCTCTTGGCCGAAATTTTTTTTCAACCAAATTAAAGGGGATTACAGGCAGATTTTCGAATGTGTTTAATTTAATAAGTTCAGGATCTAATGTGAAAGCAATTACTTCAAAATCAGAAAATTCCCTGAAATTATAATATGCAATTAATGCCATTGAACCACTCCCGTAGATTATAATTTTGTTTTTCATACAGGCTTTCAGTTTTTAATTACCAAATTAATATAATCCGGAAATTTTAATTCAGTTTCACGATCGTATTCAAAAAGTATTTTACCGTTTTTGTTATTTAATTCTTTAAAACCGGAAAAACGGAACAATATATTTGTCATTCTGTTAACATCGGTTTCAATAAAATCAGCCCTTAAAACAGCATGATTTTTTTTAGCTTCCGAGGTGATATATGCAAGAATAGCAGAACCAATTCCTCTGGTAATTACCCTACATGACATTAACAGTAATTTTATAGTCCAAATGTGGTGCCTGCATTCAATAAGTGACAATCCAATATGACCGTATGATCCATACTTATCTTTAAGATTTGTCATAATAAGCATGTAATTTTCAGAACACCTGAATATATTTAACTCATTATAAGAAAAAGTAATTCCTGTTGTATTTAACTGGTTTGTTCGCGATGTTAATTCTTCAGCTCTTTTTAGATCCTCTTCTTTAGCGGGAAAAATTTTTAATACCATATTCAATGATTTCAAAAATTCTTCTTTTGACCCTTTAAATTCAGCTTCATTTTTGTTTCTGACAATATCACATTTATACATCATTCTTCTGTTTGCAGAATCTTTGGTGATAAAAGTCGGTTTAAATTCCGGGAGATCCGTTATTTTAAAATAATTATCAGACTGAATCGTTAATATTTCAGGATATGTAAAATTAACCTCGTCCAGTTCAAATTTCTGGTCATCGATAAACGCAAATGTATCAATACTTATATTTAACTGTTTGGCAATTTCATTAATCGATTCGGCTTTTGAGTTCCAGTTAATTTTCGGGTATAAAAAGTAATCGGCAATTTTAAATTCTGATAGTTTAAGTAATGCATCCTTTTCATTATTTTTACTGGCGACAGACTGGAGTATGCCCCGGCGATCAATCTCTGAAATAATTTTATCGATATCTTTTTTCAGGACAACATTTTTATCTTCCGCAAGAGTTCCATCCCAGATCGTATTATCTAAATCCCAAACCACACATTTTATTTTTTTTTCTTTCTGAGGCATTTTTAAAAAAACTATAAATACCTTGAGATCATGAGTTGCATCATTTGGTCTGAGCCTTCGATGGTTTGCATTATTTTTGCATCCCGGAAGAACCTTTCAACTGGATTCCCTTTTTTCAGGCCTGAAGCTCCATGTAGTTCAACTGCTCTGGCAGTGACAAAGCGAACCATTTTCGATGCGAAATATTTTGCAGACAATACTTCAGCAAAAGAATCCCTGGATTTATTTTCCAAAAACGATCCTGCATTTAAACAAAGTAACCTGGCAGCCTTTAATTCAACTGCCATATCAGTCAGAATCCTTTTAACAAGCTGGTGGTTAAAGATTTGTAAGTCAAATTGCTTCCTTGTTTTTGAATATTTTTTTGAAATGTCAAGACATGTTTCTGCCATGCCTACACAACCCCATGCAATACTGTATCGACCGATATCCAATCCTGTAAAAGCAACCGGGAATAAACCAAATCCAAGATTCCCGACCAGGTGGCTTTGGGGTATCTTACAATTATTAAACCTGATTTCTCCAAGCAAACATCCCCTTGCGCCAAGCATATCATTGATAGGGGTAATTTCAATCCCGACTGTTTTTTTCTCGACAATGATACAACAAAGTCCTTCTTCAGCCCTCGCAATAACAAGTAAAATGTCTGCAATCTGTGCAAACGATATCCATTTTTTATTTCCGTTTAGTATAAATTTATCTTTTCCTTCAGCCTGTAAGCCTGACTGGATATTTTTTGCATCGCTTCCAAATCCGGGTTCAGTTAAACAAAAAGCTGCAATTGCCTCGCCGGAAGCCATCTTGGGTAACCATTTACTTTTTTGTAAATTGTCACCATACCGGTTAATTATCACAGCTACCATATTCTGAACCGTAATAAGACTTCTTATTGTTGTACAGACTTTTCCGATTTCTTCATTTAGAAGTCCATAATCAATATAATTTAATTCCAGTCCGCCAAATTCTTTTGGAATCAATACTCCCAGGAAACCTGATTTTTTTAAATCAGTAAGAAGTTCTTCCGGGATATTTTGTTTTTCATCAATATAGGATGCATGAGGTGCAATTTTATTTTCCGAAAAACTTCGGAATTTTTTTAGTATGTCATTTTCTTTAATTGACATTATTATTACTTTTTACTCATGATAAATTTTTCAATTGCACAGACCGATCTGAAATTATCAAGCATTAAATCTTTATTTTCAACTTTTACTCCTATTTCATTTTCCACAAACATTACAAGTTCCATTGCAAATAAGGAATTTACAAAACCTTGTTTAAACATATCATCGGTATCAGCTAAATTGGTAATGTCGATCTTTTCCGATATAAATAATTTAATTTTTTTCTTTAATTCATTCATATTAGTTATTCAGATTAAAATACTGATATATCGTTTTTTTATTTTTTGCACCGAAAAATCCTTTGTCAACAACTGTTCTTAATAAAGGGCATGGAGTAAATTTATTATCCTTTAAATTATCTTTTAATACTTTCAGAGTTAATAAAATGGTATCTAACCCAATAAGGTCAGCAGTTTCAAAAGGCCCCATTTTATGCCCGAAACAGGTCTTGAATATTTCATCAATTTCAGAGATCGATGCGGTTCCTTCCTGCAATAAATAGAAAGCTTCGTTTATGGTTAACATTAAAACCCGGTTTGACACAAAACCCGGGGCATCGTTTATCAGTATCCCTCTTTTGCCTATTTCTTCCAGAAAAGACAGAGTATTTTTTATTGTTTCATCGGAAGTGAGTTCACTTTTTATTACCTCGACAACGGGTTTCAGAGGAACCGGATTCATAAAATGAATCCCGATAACTTTGTCAGGCCTTTTTGTTACAGAAGCTTGTTTTGTAATAGGAATTGCTGAAGTATTGGAAGCAAAAATAGTTTCCTTTTTACATATGCTGTCTAGTTTTTCCCATAATTCCTTTTTTATTTCCCAGTCTTCTGTAACATTTTCAATTATATAATCTGCTGAATTCAATATTTCAGGATTGGTTGATGTAATAAGGTTATGCTTTAATTTATCCGGGACAATATCTTTCCATTCAGCATTAAATAATATTTGAAACCTGATATTTTTAATCAGGTCATTTTCAAAAATTTCAAGCTTGCTTTTATCAGAATCAATTAAAAAAACAGTTTTCCCATATAATAACAGAGTCAGAGCTAATCCGGTTCCCATAATACCTGCTCCCACAACACCTGTTTTTTCAATCTTCATAATACAGCTTTTAGGTAAATATATAAATTAGAGTTTAAAATCAATCATTGTCGTTTGGCAAAATTATAACAAAACATAAAAATGTTAATTTAATCAAAAAATTCTTCGTGGTTTACCGCAGGTTACCTTAAACTCTACTTTGATTTGCAGGAGAGATGTCAGTGCAATGACTGATAGAGGGGTGAAAAATAAAAAATTTGGTTTTTAGCTTATGTTGAAATAATCCCGATGGCAATCGGTAGGCGAAACCTGGCTACCGGCTGGTATTCTTTGTCTAGCCACGGGGACAGTCACTTATAAGAATTTTTTTATTTTATTTCAATAATGAATCGCTCTTTTCACAGGTTAATAGCACTTAAATAATTTGTATTAAAACATACATAAGATTCTTAGGTATGTTTTTTTTATTATTTTTGAGACATGATAAAAAATTCAGTTTACAAAGGCAGCCTTTCAACTATCGTAATGAAATTATTAAATGATAATGGGCAGATGTATGGCTATCAGATCACACGTGAGGTTGAAGAAATTACCGCCGGTAAATTGAAAATTACCGAAGGTGCACTGTACCCTGTTTTGCATAAACTTGAAGCTCAGGGATTGCTTAACGTAAATATGGAAAAAGTGAATAATCGCCCTCGTAAATATTATTTTCTTACTGAAAAAGGGAAAAAAGAGACTGTTAGCTTGTTATCTGATATGCGGTCGTTTATACAAAATATGGAAGTTTTATTAAATCCGGGAATATCAAATGGGTAGAATTATTACTGCCGAAGAAACAAAAGAACTGTTCAGGTTTTGCCATAAACATTATGTTTATCAATATGACCTGCAAATAGAGCTGGTTGACCATCTGGCATCTTCAATCGAGGAACTGTGGAAAGAAGATCCTGAATTACCCTTTCAAAAAGCATTGATGAATACATTCGGCAAATTCGGGATATATGGCTTCAGTAAAATCAGGCAACAAAAAGAAAAGGAACTCAGGAAAAAGTATAATCGGATGCTTTGGAATTATTTACTTGATTATTATCGCTGGCCAAAGTTAATAGTAATTGTTACGTTCACTTTTTTGATGGTTACTTTATTAAGGATTGTTGAAAACGGATTATGGGTGATGGCAGCCTACTTTATTGTTTTGTTTATAATTATGATTTATTATCATTTTAAATATTTTCCTGAAAAATACAAAATTAAACTAAAGAAAGCGAAATCATTTTTATTACTCGACCGGTTAAAAGAAGTACAGGTTGCATCATCGCTGACTATTCAACTGCCTATACATTATTATAATTTTTCCAATATATTAAACCTGAAATCGGTGGACAATTTTTGGGTATTACTTGCCATATCGTTTTTTACAGTTAGTTTTACAATTCTTATTTATGGGAATCTATTTTTCCTCCCTGAAAAAATAAAAGAACACTTTATGGAGCAATTTGCTGAGTTTGCAATTTGAATGATTATAATTGGAAAATTAAAATGTAACTTTTTATAATAAATGATACATACATTTAAAAGTTACACGACTCATAACTAAAAACTATTTACTATTTATATGAAACGATCATTTTTCTATTTCGCCTGGCGCGAGATTTTCCGTTCGGCCAACCTGCGAAAAAACATGGCGGCAAAAGGAGTTCTGATATTCCT
>JAFGGF010000129.1 GCA_016930735.1 Prolixibacteraceae bacterium | reverse complement strand
GTCCGGCATAATACAAGTAAGGCGTATTGTCTTCGTCAATGTAGATGTCTACGTCAAAAGCTCCGTTCCAGCCACCTGCAACATCGGGTGTGTTTTTCCAATCACCAAGGCTTGTATATGGCCCTAATGGATTGTCGGCCTTATAAAGTGGCCCATCGTTCCCACACATATAAAAACTGCCGTTGTATTTTATAACATCCGGGGCCACCGGAACGTGTTCAACCTGCTGGAAGGACCAGTTGAGCATATCATCTGAAAACCATGCGCCACCACCTGTACAGAACATATAATATTTTCCGTTTTCCTTAATAACTGTTACATCGCCTGACGCATTTCCACCAGGGCCAATCACCATTGGAAGAGGGTTACAATACCTGGAATTTTTCCCTGTCACAGGATTTTGAGCAATGCCTGAAAATGGGAAAAAACCCATGAAGATAAACAGCAAAAAGAATTGTATATTTTTCATATCGATTAGTTTAATTAATCCAATTCGAGTCTTTCATCCATGCCAATAACGGTTCCATCCAGCCTTTATGCCGGAAAATAAAACCATGGCCTCCTTTCTGGTAAATATGTATTTCAGCCAGTACTTTGTTATCACGTAATTTTTCAAAATAAAATATGCTGTTATCCACATCAACCGTATTATCGTCACCAGCATGGGTTAAATAGGCAGGAGGAGAATTTTCATCAATTTGCAATTCATTTGAGAACAGGTCGATTTCTTCTTTGGTAGGATTTTCTCCCAACAATTGTTTTCTTGAATCGGCATGAGTTAACTTGTCCTGCATACTGATTACCGGATAAATTAGAATCTGAAAATCAGGCCGCAAGCTGGTATTACTGCTGTTTTCTATCAATGGTTTTTTGTAATGGGTTGCTTCTGTTGAAGCCAGATGCCCGCCTGCTGAAAATCCCATAATCCCGATTTTATCAGGATCAACATCCCACTTATCGGCACTATCTCTTACCACTTTAATAGCTTGTTGTGCATCCTGAAGTGGTCCGATTGTTTTATCAACCATGATTGTTTCATCCGGAAGCCTGTATTTCAGCACAAACGCAGCGACACCGTTTTTTGCCAATTCTTTTGCAGTTAAAACTCCTTCGCCCTGGTAAACCACTACACTGTATCCACCGCCAGGACATATAACAACTGCCGTTCCTGTGGATTTGTCTTTTTCGGGAAGATAAATCTCAAGTGTTGGAACAGTCACGTTCCGGTACATCCCATTCGACTGCACCTCCATTGTTGTTTCAGATTCTTTTGAATTCGGAATCTCTTCCGGATAAAGTTTAATTATTTCCTGTGCTCCAGAAGCTATGGCCAGAAATGCAAGGATAATTATTAGAAAAATCGTTCTTTTCATTGGTTTAGCAGATGTTGATTCAAAAAATATTGCTTATCTCATATTTATTTTAAATCAGTTTTCACTTTCTATGACTTTATTAAAAAAGTCAATCATCATTTTATAATATTTCTCCTGAAACAACCCTGGGCCGTGCCCACCATCAGGAACCAAAACAAACTGAGCCTGTACCCCTGCTTTTTGTAAAGCTTCAAATAACATTTCGCTGTTACAGTGAGGAACAAGCGGGTCTTTATCGCCATGGAGGATGAGGAATGGAGGGTCATTTACATCAACATAAGTAATTGGATTTGCCAATGCACACATGTCCTTATTTTCCTGAATGGCACCTCCTATCAGGCTTGATTCAGGAGAGTTTGCCGGATTGTGCGCCATCTGGCAGCCACAGGAATCCATAACAGTAAAATCGGTAGGACCAAACCAGTCGACTACTGCATCAACATCGCTGCCAAAGGAAGTATTCGGGCCAACATCGCCTTCAATATTTACAGAAGCAGAACCTACCGTAATTTGCTGGACACCCCCTGAAGTCCCGGTAAGTGCTGAAAGATGCCCTCCTGAAGAAAAACCGGTAATTCCGATAAAGGAATCGTCGATTTTGTATTTTTTCGCATTTGCCTTGATAAATCTTACAACTGCTTTGACATCATTTATCTGTGCAGGAAATCTGGCATCCGCGCTGGACCGATGATTCGGGGCAATTACTGCAAAACCAGCTTCAAGAAGTGGATTACCTACACTTTGCATAACAGATCCTTTCAGGTCATTGCTGAACCAGGCACTGCCATAAACTGCTATAACCACAGGATAGGATGGTTTTTCAACCTCCGGAAGGTAAATATCCAATGTATGATATGCCTGTGAGTCATCAGCATAGCTTACATCTTTCCAGCTTTCGGAAGCCTTTTGTCCAAAAGAATTCAGGCAGATTATTGAAAGGATAAACAAAGCAAATCGTTTCATGATTTAGTTATTTTAGTTTAGCTTCAGTATGTTTATATAAATTTAATTATTTAACAGCATTTTTTTTGTAATAATGTCATCTCCGGTAATCAGCCTGTAGAAATAAGTTCCGCAACCGGCTTTTGAACCTCCTGATTTAATTGCATCCCAGATAGCAATATATGTCCCGGGATTTACTTTTTTATCAACTAATGTTATAACCTCCCTGCCATAAATATCATAAATATGAAGTTTTACATGTGCAGGTTTTGTAATTCTGTATTTTATACAGGTTGTTGATTGAAATGGATTCGGATAGTTTTGATCCAGGCTTATTTCAGCCAGTTTTGTTTCAATTTCCCTGTTTGTTGTCAGATGATCACTGACATATCCTGCCAGCCAATCCATTGCAGGCCTCCATGAGCCGTTTCTGAGAATAAGATAACAGGATGATTGCCACATTTCTCCTTCAAGGTAGCCCCACAGTGTTATGCCTTTTACACCCGGATGCTCCCATAATAATGGGAAAATCCGTTGGTATAACAGAAGTTGAATGTTATCATCAGGTGTGCCATCATTATCAAGATTTCCCAAATCAAGTTCAGATATATAAACGGGCAAACCCGTTTCTGCCAATCTGTCAAGGTTGTATTTCAAGGTAGTATTACTTGCCCGTTCCAATGCAAATCTGTGTCCCTGAACACCAATTCCATCGATTAAATCCCTTTCTTTTAGCAGATGAATAATTTCAAGGTAAATAGTGGTGGCATTATTATCGTTAATAATTCCATAATCGTTAAGAATCAACTGAACTCCGGGTAAATAATTCCTGGCCAGTTCAAAGGATTTTATTACCCAATCCCAGCCCGTTTCGCCATCACCTCCGAGGGCATCCTTATAATTTGCCCTTCCATTGTTACCATCCGGTGGATTGTGTGTTTTTAAAGGTTCATTAACTACATCAACCATATCAATATCAGGATATCTTTCACCAACCATCCTTATCCAGGTTTCAATGTATTGCCTTTGCTGAGCAGTATCCAGGTTATTTATCCATGAAGGTTGTTGCTGCCCCCATATCAGAGTGTGGTCCTTAAAAATAAGGTCATGTTCTTTAGCAAAATTATACAGGTTATCCAATCCTGTCCAGTTCCATTGAGAAATATTGGAAGTATAAGCAATGGAAGCCCATTTCCCTTCATTCCCGGGAGTGATCTGGTTCCAGTAATTGGCAAAAAATCCATCGGAAGCCATAACATTGCCAAGAAATTTATCTGCTCCTTCTGCAATCGGAGGCCCCTGGTAAAACAAACTTGAATCAGCTACCATGGTTGTTTTTCCTGGCAGCTTATTGTCCAGGGCATCTACTGTAAAATACAAATCAGACCTGCCGAAAGCAAACTTGTCAAATTCAAAGCCATCCTCACGACTAGCAAACTGAAAGGTTTTTGTAAGATTATCCTGACCTACATAAAATGATTCTTCAGGTGTTGTACCCGGGAAATAGTTTTTGGTAACGTTTATCCATTTCCAGACACCAGAACCGGTAGTTCCCGGTTCATCCACCCAGTCATCCGACACATAGAATCCTGCACTTGCCAGCCCGTTAAGAAATACCCAGTCGGAACCTGATACAGGATTTTTTTGACCAAATCCTTTCCCGGCAAAAAAACTATCGTCGTCGAAACCACCTGAACCAACACGTACCCTGGCAAAAAGATTATAAAATCCGGTATCCTGAAAAGTAACCTGACAGGTTATTATCCGGTTTGTATCAGTCGGACTTGTTTGCCCTGAATAGTTCACAGTTGTGGTTATCGCCGTAATATCTCCGTATTGGTTTTCTGTAAAATAGCTTCCGCCCTGTCCTGATTCTGCTTCAACAACAACCGGGATTTTGCCGAAATCTTCATCAACTATTTGTAAATTATCAATATAAATTACATTATCAGTATTCCCATTATAGCTAAAGTGGATAGGAGCACGAACATTTGATTGGTTATCGTTTACAGTATACTGCATGGTATATTCCTGCCATTCAGTTGTGAGAGTGACCGGACGTAAAGCTTTGTATTCTGTATATGAATAGTTCCCCACTGTTAAACTTACCTGAGCTCCTGGTTTTTCAGCTTTAGCCCACACTGAATAATAATAAGTTGAGCCTTGGTTAGCAGGAATATTTTCAGCAACCGCCTGAATGTCCCATTGATTTGATCCTAAGCCATTTATATTTGCTTTTAATGCCCTGTTTCCATGCTTTACCGTATCGTTTACAATTTCAAATACCGGGGCAGGATTTATACCATTTGCCACAAGTATTGACCAGCCTTCAATATCCTGGCCTGAAACAATCCCGGTATTGGAATTTTCAAAACTTCCATTTGTAACCAACTGGGCAAAAGCAAAATTTGTTGATAGGAGTAGAATAAAAACAAGTGCTACGATTGATTTTTTAAATTCTGGTTTCTTAATCACTGTCATTTTTTTAAAGAGTTTAATTTTGTTTTACTATGATTAAATTTTGTGTTTTTCCCGATTTTTCAACCACTAAGCGGCAAATATATATCCCGCCTGATAAACCTCCGGAATTAAACGTTGAGGAATATTTTCCCGGCTGCTGAATTCCTTCATACAAGGTTTCAATTACCCTTCCGTTCAGTTCATATACTTTAAGTGAAATATGGCTTCTACAGGGAATATGATATTGAATTTCTGTAGTGGTTTGATATGGATTTGGATAATTCGTCAAAAGTTGAATTCCACCTGTTTTTTCTCCGGAAATATCGTTTACCGGGGTTGCATTGTCAATTTCACTAAAGACAAAGGATTTGAGCCTGAATAATTCTGTGGTAACAAAACCTGAATATTTCAAATAAACATCGTGACATCCGAATATTTGACCGGTAACTTTTGAAGTAAAATCTTGAAATTTATTCAGGCCTCCTGTATTGGTTATTTGCACCTCGGCAATCATTGCACCATTTAGTGAATCAAGTACAATTCTGACTTTTCCACCTGAAGTTGCACAGGATGCAGAAACCAATACTGAATCAGCTTCTATGGCATAGTCGCTATTCCCGAATTCTACCCCCGCATACATGGTCCAGTCGCTATTGTGAATAGAGGTTAAAGTATATGGTGGCGGATTATTTTCATAAACCGAGGTATGGTATTTATTCGCCGGAGATGCTGCTGATATTGAGGTGAATGCATCTCTGTATATATACAGGTCGAACCAGGCAGCTTTACCTTTTACATACAATCCCTGCTGATTTCCGGTAAAATTGTTAAACTGAGTTTGTTCAATATCGATATCTGATGCATCAATAAATTCACCGATTTGAGTCCAGAATTTTCCATTGGAACTGAAAAATCCGGTCATGCGGTGTTCATTTCTTATAATTTTCAACCAGACAACAGAACCTGCAGTATTTTCAACTTCATACCTTGTATTTTCAAAACTGAAGGCTATTATTTTTTTACCTTCCGGATTTACAGTACTTATTACTTTTGCCTGATGCGTTTCAGGGCCATTGATGATCCATAAGCCAGCTTCATGGTTTTCAGAAACAGGATCAAAATCCACTTTGGTAATCAATGAGTAATTGTGTTCCCCATCGTTTTTAATCACTGTATTTTCTCCTTTTCCCGGAATGGGAGACAATTTCAACCACCCGGGATTTTCAGATAATGACCAGGTATTTGAAGGAGTATAGCCCAGAAAGGACCATTCGGGGTTTAGTTTTCCAGAATCAAATAAATCGGAATGCGGAACCATCCATGGAATTCCTTTATTGGAAAGCTCAGGTACATATTTTGCACTTGTTACAGGCCATTTGATTTTCGGGAAACCGTTAAGGTTGTAAACTACTTCGCAAAGTAATCCCTGCCTGCCGTGAGCATACCAGCCATTACGGTAACTGTGTGCTATTACCCAACTTGTTCCATCGTCAAGTTCAACGGCAGGTGAGATATGGTTTGGTGCGGGGAATACATCTGCTGTACCATAGAACATATTACTCCC
>JAFGGF010000128.1 GCA_016930735.1 Prolixibacteraceae bacterium | reverse complement strand
TTTTCCTTGTAATTCTTTAATGATAATGATAATCCTGATTTTTCCATTCCTGTATTTTTTCGTTAAAATGGATACCGTAATTTTTTAATTCATCCAGCACAGGATCGTATATTTCCGGTATTGTTGGTATTTGAAGCCCGGTTAGTTTTATTTTACCTGTTAAAACGAGTTTTGCTGCAATTCCAAGCGGTAATCCTACTGTTTTAGCCATTGCTGTATGCTCGGCGTTTTCGCCAATAACAGCCATTGAAGACGTTAATTGTTTAATTTTATTTGTTATTACATCACTGTAAATAAATTTATGCCACATTACAGTCATATCTTTATCATCCGGTTTGAGTTGCCATTTTTGTTTAACCAGGTGTTCGAGTACTTGGGCAGGTGTGGCTTTTTTCAGCCCAACAGGAATGTTGTCAAAAATTCCCAGCCATTCCAATTTTTCAATAATATCCGAATCCTGGTCGATGTGCATATAGTGGTATAATTTTGTTTCCACTGAATCGGATTTATGATAATAGAGGAATGAATTGATAAAATCACGCCAGGTCATATCACCGATTCCTTCAATCTGAAAAGTATCATCGGTGGCACCCAACTGAACAAAAACATTCCAGGCTCTGCAGAAACCGGGGCGGCGCAGGGTTCCCCTGTAAATAGTGGGGATATTGCCAAGATTATACTTTTCAATATATTTTAAAGAATCGCGGTTGGCATAACCTTCAAATTTTCCAAAACCCTCGATTTCAATGATTTCAGTCCTGCGGAACAAGCGATTGTAAGGGATATATTTGTATTTTCCTTCCTGCCTGAATTTTGCAGGCCCATCCTGTCCCGCTAAAACAACATTACGTGGATTCCAACTGATTTTATATTTCCATGGATTATCATCTGACTCAGGGGCAACCAACCCACCTGTAAAAGTTTCAAAACCTAATAATTCATGTCCTTCAGCTTTTAGCCGGTTTATTACTTTCATTGCCGACATGTGGTCCAACCCAGGATCAACACCCATTTCGTTTAAAAACAATAATCCCTTTTCATCCAGCTCTGCCTCAAACTCCTTCCATTCAGCAGGTTCATATGAAGCGGTGATAAGACTTTTTGAAAATTTGAGGCAGGTTATAGCAGCAAATTTATGAAACCTTACAGGCAACATTGAAATAACAAGATCGGCTCTTTTAATTTCATCTTCACGGCAAAGATCATCTTTTATATCGAAGTTTGAAAGAGAAATAATTTCATTTACTTTGTGTGTCAAATGCTCTGTGTTTTTGTCTGCCACTACAATATTCCAGCTATATTTCCTGGCTTGTTTTTCCAGGTAGTCAATCATTGCTGAAGTAGATCGGCCTGCCCCGATAATCAGGATCCTTTTCATAAATTGTTAGTTAGTTGTTTTTATTATATTTTATTATATTTTATTTGCCATGGGTGTGTAGCCCGCATTCTTTACCTGAACTCTGTTCCCACCACCATCGCCCCGCCCGGAAATCTTCACCGGATTTTATAGCCCGTGTACACGGTTCACAGCCAATGCTTACAAAACCCCTGTCGTGTAAAGCATTATAAGGAACATTATACTCATTAATATATTTTTTTACATCGTCGAGGCTCCAGTTTAACAAAGGATTACATTTGATTATTTTAAAACCGGGGTCCCATTCAAAAAGGTTCAGGTTACTACGGTTTTCCGACTGCGATGCCCTGAGTCCTGTAATCCAGCATTCATGCCCCTTCAAAGCCCTGCCAAGTGGTTCAACTTTACGAATGTGGCAACACTCTTTCCGGTTTTCCAATGATTCATAAAAGCTGATTGGCCCTTTTGTATTTAAAAGATTCTCAACAGTGCTTTTATCAGGGAAATAAACTTTTATTTCCTGTTTGTATTTTTCAAGTGTGCGTGCAAAAACCTTGTATGTTTCTTCAAACATCCTTCCTGTATCGAGTGTAACCACAGTTATCGGAATATTATTCCTGAAAATCATATCAGTAATAACCTGGTCCTCATACCCGAAACTGGTAGTAAAAACACTGGCATTATTATATTGTCGCGATAAGGTCTGAAGAATTATATCAGTGGAACAGTTTGCATATTCTGAGTTTAACAACTTAACAGTTTGTTCATTAACCATAATAAATCACATTTTTGATTGCTGTATAAATAAATTTAAATACAACTCTTCCAAATATATAATTTATTAAGGACTATGTTTCTGAAAAGTGTCAGGAAAAGGCAATATATTATTCAACATATAAAACCAGTCCTTTCAGGTATTCACCTTCGGGATGATAAATATCTACAGGGTGGTCGGCAGGTTGAGTCAGCTGGTGCAGAATCCTGACTTTCCTTCCCGAAATTGCAGCAGCAGAAAATACAGCTTCCCTGAATTTTTCCTTCGTGACAACCTGCGAACATGAAAAAGTGAAAAGTATGCCTCCGGGCCTGATCTGTTCAAAGGCTCTTGTATTGATCCTTTTATATCCCTGCAACGCCCTTGAAAGTGTATCGCGGTGTTTGGCAAATGCCGGCGGATCCAAAATGATCAGGTCGTATTTACCCTTAATATCTTTCAGGAATTCAAAACCATCGGCGGCAAAAGCTTCATGCTGGTCTTTTTCAGGGAAATTGAGCCGGATATTTTCATTGGTAAGGTCGATTGCTTTGGCAGATGAATCGACAGAATGAACCATCCTTGCACCTCCTTTTAATGCAAAAAATGAAAAACCACCAGTGTAGCAAAACATATTTAAAACATCACGCCCTTTTGAATATTCCTGGACCAATCTCCGGTTTTCACGCTGGTCGATAAAAAAACCTGTTTTTTGCCCTTGTTCCCAGTCAACGTTAAATTTTAATCCATACTCAAGTACTTCTACAGGTGCTGATTTTCCCCACAAAAATTTATCTTCTGCTATAATATCTGACTTATAAGGAATTGTTTTCGAACTTTTGTCGTAAATAGCTACCAGTAAATCACCCAGCGATTCTTTTAAGGCCTCAACAATTTGATCTTTAATTTTATACATGCCAATGGAGTGCATTTGAGTAACTGCAACTCCGTTGTAAAAATCGATGATCATTCCAGGCATTCCGTCTCCCTCCGCATTAACCAGCCTGAATGTATTGGTTTCAATATTATTTATTAAACCAATGTTTTTCCTTATTTCAATTGCCCTTTTGATTTTTTCTTTCCAGAAAGCCTGGTCAGGTATTTTTTCTTCAAACGAAAAAATCCTTACTGCAATTGATCCGACCTGGTAATGCCCAAGCCCGAGAAATTCGTCTTTATTTGAATAAACCGATACAATATCACCCTCATTAACCGATCCTGTGATTTTTTTAATGGCACCTGAAAACACCCAGGGGTGAAAGCGTTTAACCGATTGGTCTTTCCCTGATTTTAAAATGACTGATGCTATGTTTTCCATTGGCAATTAAATTCGATATTCGATTTTTGATATTGGATATTTAACATTTATTATCCAACAACTAATTCGAAAACAGGTTTTTATAAATTCTCAGCGACACCCAGGCATCTGTTGCAGCATAAACCATCTGCGGAGGTGTAAGTGTGGCAGCTTCCCAGTTTGATAGTTGCTGAGCTTTGGAAATCCTGATTCCCAGAATAATCCCCGCAAGTTTTTTCAGGCTGAAATTCTGGATGCCAAAATCTTTAACTTCATCCTGCAATTCAATAAATCCTCCGGGTTTAAATCCATTTAATTCCTGAAGGACTTTAATATCGTCGCGAATAGCAATCCCCGGTTTAATAATTTTATCCGACTGTAAAAGTTTTTTAAGCGGTTCCGGTAATCCAATTTTATTAACCCTGAAAAGAAATGCATGAGAATCGGTTGAAAGTTGTAACAATGCAACTTTGTTAACCTTCCCTTTCTTAAACGAAGGCCTGGTTTCGGTATCGAATCCGACGATTTCCTGTTTTGAAAGGAAGTCAACAGCCTGGTTAACCTGTGAAATTTCGTCAATTAAAAATATGTCTCCTTCAAACTGTTTTAAAGGTAATTCCCCCAATTCCTCTTTTGATATGCTTTCCCTGTACATTATCACATATTATCGTCTCTGAACTGGTTGAAAAATCCATCCACCCAATCCGATTCATTTTTTATATCGTTGTTCAGCTCAATTTCCTTTTTTTCATCAAGGTCAGTTTCGCTTACAATAAGCATATGAATTGCCCGTAATACATTTACCAACCGCTGCCCCCAGTATTCCCTGAACTGGTATGAACATTCGCTTATTGCATCATTCATTACTTCTTCATTGCCAAGGCTGTACAACGAAATGAAATCTTTCAAATCCTGGTAAATATCGAGGAGGTTTTCCGAAATACTTGATTCCAGTGCATCTTCGCTGAATTCCATACCGGGATTAAATACTTCTTTATAGCTATCGAATTCACCCAGTTTCTGCATCCATTTCTGAAGCAACATGTTATAATCAAGTTCTGTAACAAACTTTTCTGTGTCTTCTTCAAGGATCCTTTCAATGTTTGGAACCAGTGTCGCCTTCAGGTAAACAAGCGGTAATAATTTCTGGGCTAACGAGAGTGCATAACCCGTGGAATAATTGCCAATTTTTTCAATAAAATTACAGTACTCGTTGGCAACTGTTACAAACTCAACTACGTTTTTTGAATAAACTACCTGGTTTAATCCTTCCTCATCCATTTGCCTGAATAAAAAACGATGCAAAAATAAAAAGTTTTTTAAAAGATGGTTGCTTTCAGGTAAAAAGGTTTAATAAACCGATAATATTTACCTTACTGGTTTTATGTATTTTAAGAGGTGTATAATTCATTTCTGAATTATTACGTGATTTAATATTAATGCTTTTTCCACTCCAGTTTATTGTCGATTCGGTAAACAATTTTTTCATTGTCAAGAAGCCACCTGACTACTTTGATATTCTCATCCTGATCACCTTCCATTTTTAGCAGAAGTGATTCGTAATTACAGGGAGTCTCTAAAATTTTTTTTACATTTTCTTTAATGTGGTCAAATTGGTAAATGCTGAGGTTGAGTTCATTTCTCGATTGGCATACATCGCATTTACCGCATCTTGGTGAATCATTTTCACCAAAATATTCAAGAAGTACCTGGCTCCTGCATTTCGATTGTGTTTCGGCATAATGAATCACAGCCTCAATCCGTTTTAAATAATCCATTTTCCTCACATCGTAATTCTTTTTGGAAATAACAAGCCTTGTCACCGCTATCCTTTCTTTTGTCAGAATGATTAACGGTGTTTTTTTACGTGGTATATAATCTACAATTTTACTGGAATTCAGGTTTTTCAGGTATTTATAAACCAACTCTTCATCGATACCTGCACGTTTGGCAAGGAGCACTTC
>JAFGGF010000127.1 GCA_016930735.1 Prolixibacteraceae bacterium | reverse complement strand
GGTTGCAATGCGGGCATCACATGCCGCACAGTTTAACCCGCAACAGGCTATTATTTTCTCCATTTTTCAGGTATTAAGGTTTATCAAATTTAAAAAAATGATTTAAATGACCTTTGTAAAGAGAAATTAATTTTTAAAAGAATTTTCTGTTGATCAGGTATCAGAATATTGTTTTTTAATCGAGATAAATTATTTTTAGTGTGATTTTAAAACTTTATTAAAAAGTTAAAGGAAATGAAAAGTAAAATATCTTTCACACTAGTTATTGTATTTGCTGTTTTATTCATTCTTCGTGGAACGGCGCAGGTTACTGAAGAAAATGAAAAAGCTGCAGGTATTCAAATAGTTACTGAGTTTCAAAAGCCTGAAAACATTCGTAGCTTAAGCGAAGAAGATTTTGCCGGTTATCTCCTGGTTTATTTTAAGGATCAGACTCAGTCTGCCTATATGGCAATCAGCCATGATGGTTACACTTTTACTGATTTAAATAATGGCGAGCTTATTTTTGACGGAACACTCCTGGCAGAACAAAAAGGTGTTCGCGATCCGCATATTACCCGCGGCCCTGACGGTGCTTTTTACCTGGCAATGACTGACCTTCATATATTCGGGCAACGTGCCGGTTTCAGGGAAGCGCGCTGGCAACGACCTGAAGAAACTTATGGCTGGGGGAATAACCGGGCTCTTGTGTTGATGAAATCGTATGACCTGATCCACTGGACTCATTCTGATTTCAGGGTAGACCTTGCATTTCCTGAACTGGGAGATATTGATTGTTCATGGGCACCTGAAACGGTTTATGATCCGGTAGCAAAAAAAATGATGGTGTATTTTACCATTCGATATAATAATAAAAATGCCAATATTTATTGCTCATATGCAAATGATGAATTTACAGAACTTGAAACCTTACCGGTTATGATCCCTGATATTGGCGGAATTGATGGAGATATTATAAAAGTTGGCGATTCCTATCACTTACACTATGTGGGTGGTGCAAAAATACTTCATGCTGTATCTGATAAAATAAGTACAGGTTACAAATCTGAAGCCCGTCGCATCGATCCGGAAACAGTCCCAACCGAGGCACCCAATGTTTTTAAGCGCCTGGGGACAGATACGTATGTTTTAATGTATGATGTTTACGGTGGCAGGCCCAATAACATGGGATTCAGCGAAACCAAAGACTTTGTTAATTATACCGATATCGGGCATTTTAATGAAGGGGTAATGAAAACCATTAACTTTGAACGACCCAAGCACGGAGCAGTAACCTATTTAACTATGAATGAATTAAAAGCCCTGGCAAAATACTGGAATGTAGATATTGACCTCGATTAATTTTTAATATTTATTGCAGATTTGATTCACCATGCTATTTAATTTTTTTAGTTATTTTTTGAATGGTTTTTAAAGCTAAAGATGAAAAGTTAATTTCAGTTTGTAGCAAGTCTGCCATCTCCGGTTTTTTATTTCTCCATTGTTTCATCAGCTTTCCTGTTTCATCCAGTATTTTATTTTCGGTTTCGAACAGAGATGGCAAAACCGATATTGTTTTTTGTATATCAACATATTGATTGTTGTTGGAATCGAAAAGGAATTTTTTCAAATTCAGCGAAGCAGAATACAGGGATTTTTCTGAGTCGGACCTTGAGATTTCGGGAGTTTGCCCCACAGGCCAGTAGGGGACAGCAATGGAAGTAAATGGATTCCCAAGCATTGCCCACATCGTAGTCAGATAACCTGGTTCAGAATTTTTTACACCCTGAATAACTGTGGCCGATATAGAACTTGGCCTGCAAATATTTTTGTTACAATCTATAATGCCTGTTGATGCGGGATTCCCGTTTGAATCAACTATATCACGCATTTGACTTTGCAGGATGTCTTTTATACTGATCTTTCCGTCTTTATAAAAATTATTTACCAGCACCAACGATCGTTTATATCTTTCAATTCCGCCGGTTCCTCCATTCGAAATGGTAAAATTGGTCCTGATGATATAACCATCGGGGGCAATAGTTTTATCATGGGCATCAAATTTCCAATAATGATCAGCATTCACTTCGAAGATCATGGCTGCATTGGTAGTGTCGATAACTCCAAATACAGCCCGGGTGGTTCGTCCCGATAAATTAGTGGAATCAAGTAAAGCTATAAAATCGTTGACAGTTGCACAGGTACTTAGGGCAAAATTCATAAAATCACCATTTCCCAATCCGTTATTTCCTTCAGGAAAATCAGATATAAAGGTGTTTGCAATAGCAAATCCTTTTTCATTTACACCATACCACGATTGATAATAACCATATGCCGGTGTAACATTCGAAATAAAAGGGTATTTACCGGTTTCTTTATAAAAAATAATATTCTGCTTTACCTCATAATCACGGGTTTTCCATAACAGAGGACGGCCATCGGAAGTTGCCTCACCAATGGCAACACCCAGCGTGCATGTTAATGATGGAATTGAAAAAAATAAAAAAATTACTGGCAAAAAATTGCTGACTTTCATTATCTCAGGTTTAGTTGATTTTTCTTATCATCAGTAAACCAAAGATAAAGAATTGTCTTAAAATGATTTTGAAAAATCTCGGATTATTGCGATGTTATATTCATTATGCCTTGTCTGAAAACTATAGGCTCCTCTTCCTGCGGATTATTCAGAATTACTTTGTAATGATATGTATCCCCTTCATAACCTGTAAACAGGAAATCCCAGGAATAATAACACATACAACGGCAATAACACGATTCTTCCGGGTAATTACAGGTATCGGTAATCTCGGCAAATATGCTATCATTCGATATTGATATATCTGATACAAACGGAGCACAACAAATGTAATTTATCCCAATAAACATACTCAGAGTATCATTATATACTGAAAAAATTAACGTATCCGATTCTGCTTCAGTACTTTTTAAGCCTGAAAACATTTCTCCGTTGCAACCCCCTGGAATTGTTTGTTCATACCTGATTTCATTACTGTTATTTGTTTCTGATGTTTGATTTTCACAGCAGATTAATAGGGTAATTAGGAATATTGAACATATTAGAATTAAGGCAATTTTATTTTTATTCATTTCAGATGTGGTTTTTTAAACTGATGATTTAACAAAGATAATGGTTGCTTTATTTTATTCGAAAAAGATTGATGCAAATAAAATATCAGTTAAAGCCAATAAACTACAAGGAAAAAAAATAAAAGAACATTAAATTGCGGATAATTTTAAACTAACATTTGCGATGAAAGTATGAAATGATAAGTCAGTCGGTTAAGGCTGAATTACCTGCTTTTCTGTTTGAAATAAAATAACTGTGGCGAAATGAATTTATAATTGTATTTTTAATACCGGAACTAATCTAAATGTTATAATATGAAAAAATTATTTTTTTTCTTAAGTGTTTTAGGAATTGTCTGTGTTTCAACCGCTCAGAAACCGGAAATCGATAAAAGCAAATATCCGCCCCTGGTAACTTTTACTGCTCAGGAAGATCATTCAAATATGATGGAACAGCTAGGGATAATTTCAGTACGTCCGGGTCCCAGTGGCAATGAAAATGCTCCTAACCATGCCAATTATGATGAATCAATAGCAGATCCCTGCCCTATATTGCCGGAAATACTTGTGACCGAAAAAGGTAAAAAAGTAACTTCCGCAGAAATGTGGTGGAAACAACGCCGCCCGGAGATTGTGGAATTATTTGAAAGTGAAGTATATGGAAGGCTTCCGGAAAACATTCCGGATGTTACCTGGACAGTTGATGTTGTAGATTATGAACGTATTGGATTTACTCCAGTTGTGGCGAAGAAGCTGACCGGTCATGTCGATAACAGTGAATATCCTTTGATTGATGTGAATATTGAAATGATGCTTGTGGTTCCAGCAAATGTAAAAGGGCCTGTTCCCGTATTAATGATGTTTGGCCGTCCATCGTTTCCGGCACCTGCCAAGCCCGGAGAGGAGGATATGGCTAAAATTAATGAGGCTTTCAAAAAATTGTTAATCAATGAAGATCCTTCACTTGAAGAAGTTTTCAAACAATACCCGGTATATACACCATTTGAATATGAGAATCCTTTTGCGAGAATGATGCGCCGGACAGGAGATCCTTCGCCAACTGAACAATTGCTTGCAGCAGGTTGGGGTTATGCAACTATCGATCCCGGTAGTATCCAGGCTGATAACGGAGCTGGCCTTACCAGGGGAATTATCGGACTGGTAAATAAAGGACAACCACGGAAACCGGATGACTGGGGTTCTTTACGTGCCTGGGCATGGGGTGCAGCCCGGGGTCTTGATTATATGGAAACTGATTCGTTGGTTGATGCAACCAAAGTTGGAATTGAGGGTGTTTCACGTTATGGGAAAGCTGCTTTGGTTACTCTTGCTTTTGAACCTCGGTTTGCGGTGGGATTAATTGGTTCCTCTGGAAAAGGTGGTGCTACATTGCACAGGCGTGTATTTGGTGAAGCAGTTGAAAGTCTGACAGGATCAGGAGAATATCACTGGATGGCAGGGAATTACCTGAAATACGGAGCTGAAGAAGCTACCTTCGGGAGAAAAACCGGCTGTGACCTGCCGGTTGATTCACATGAACTTCTGGCTCTTTGTGCCCCGAGATTAACCTTTGTAAGTTATGGAATACCTGAGCAGGGTGATGCCAAATGGCTCGATCAAAAAGGAAGTTACATGGCTACCATTGCTGCCGGTTCTGTATTTAAATTGCTGGGTGCAAAAGACCTTGGTGTTTCAAATGATTATTTGAAAGAAGAAATGCCGCCGGTTTTAACAGGATTACTCGATGGCCAGTTGGCATGGCGTCAGCATGATGGCGGGCATACCGATGCACCTAATTATTCGACTTTTATTCCTTGGGCAAGTAAGTTTTTAGATTATAAGAGTGTTCCGGTAAGAGGAATGGGGAGAAGATAGATTTTTAGAGTTGGCATTCAATATTTTTGTATCAAATAGGAAAGTTATCTGTTATGAGGATGGAATCTAAAAAGTATTTTTTTGTTCTGTTAATATTAAATTTTATGATTTCCGGAAATATTACAGGTCAACCTGCAAAGGCCTGGCAAAGTAAAAAATGTGCTGTTGTATTAACCTACGATGATGGTTTAAATGTTCATCTCGACAATGCCATTCCTTTACTTGACTCACTCAGGTTAAAAGGAACTTTTTATATTCCGGGGAATTCACAACCATTTGCAAACAGGATTGATGAATGGCGTGTTGCAGCTAAAAATGGCCATGAATTGGGAAACCATACACTTTTTCATCCCTGTAATGGAAATATGCCGGGAAGGGAATGGGTTTCAAAGGATCATGATCTGAGCAATTACAGCCTGAATCAGATAGTTGATGAAATAAGGGTTTGTAATACCCTGCTTAAAGCAGTGGATGGAAAAGACAAAAGAACTTTTGCATATACCTGCGGAGACAGAGAGGTTGAAGGGCAACTTTTTTACGATCTGTTGAAAGATGAATTTATAGGTGCAAGAGGTGTTTATTCTGAAATGAATGATCCTGAAAATACTGATTTGAATAATATTAACAGTTTTATGATTAACGGGGAATCGGGAGAAGAATTGATAAACCTGGTTAAAAAAGCGCAGAATTCAGGTTCGCTGCTTGTATTTCTTTTTCATGGAGTTGGAGGTGAGCATGATTTAAATGTTTCGTTGCCGGCTCACCGGAAATTACTTCTGTATTTGTCAGAAAATAGAAATAATATATGGACTGGTACTATGGCTGAAGCAGCTGTTCAGGTTGCAGATTTTCAAAACAAATAATCTAAAATAGAACCATGAATAAATATTTTTTAACGTTTTTAATATTTGTGTTCTATTCGGTAACAGGATTTGCACAATTCGGCAATTTTAACCGTGATAGTTTAAACCGTTTGACAAATGCTGATTACAGGTTTATGATTGAAACACTTGGAATTGATTCTGTCAGGAGAGGGCCATCAGGTAATCCTGAGGCTCCTGATGCTGCAATTTTTAATGAAGCAGAAGTCCAGCCTTATTTTTTACCTGATCCGTTGGTTTTCAACAATGGTTCAAGGATCAAAAAACCGGAACAATGGGAAAAGCAAAGAGCAGAGATCAAAGAGCTTTTTGACAATGAAATATATGGCCGTTTGCCAGATAATATTCCTTCGGTCACATGGAAAGTAGTAAGTGTTAAAGATACTGTGGATGGTGATTTCGCGGTTAAAATCAAACAACTTCAGGGGGTGGTCGATAATTCTTCTTACCCTGAAATTGAAGTTGTAATCGATTTAACACTTGGAACTCCTTCCAATATTGATAAACCTGTTCCGGTAATTATGGAGTTTGGATTTAATTTTCCGGGAATGAGAAGGTTTATGAGGCAAAATACCGATGAGTTATCATGGAAACAGCAATTGCTAAAAGAAGGATGGGGTTATGCTGTTATTGTGCCAACTAGTTATCAGGCAGATAATGGTGCCGGTTTAAGAAGTGGCATTATTGGTTTAGTGAATAAAGGTCAGCCCCGTATGCCCGACGACTGGGGGGCCCTGCGTGCATGGGCATGGGGAGCTAGCAGGGCACTTGACTATTTTGGAACCGATAAGGATGTTGATGAAATGAAAGTTGGAATTGAAGGGCTTTCACGTTATGGGAAAGCTGCCACTGTTACAATGGCTTATGATCCGAGATTTGCAATTGGATTTATTGGTTCTTCAGGTTCAGGAGGAGTAAAAATACTGCACCGTGTATTTGGTGAACAGGTTGAAAATCTTGTTTCTTCCGGGGGATATCATTGGTTTGCGGGGAATTTTATAAGATATGCCGGTCCGATGACCCAGGAAGATTTGCCTGTTGACGGGCATTGCCTGGTTGCCATGTGTGCTCCACGCCCGGTGTTTATAAGCTCAGGAGCCGCTGCTGTTGAGGGCCAGTGGGTAGATGCAAAAGGAATGTTTCTGGGGGGTGCTATGGCCGGCCCTGTTTACGAATTGCTTGGGAAAAAAAGTATGCGGACAATGTTATTTCCACCTCAGGAAACTCTTTTGGATGGTGATGTAGCTTTCCGACAGCATTCGGGTGGGCACACAACAGGTCCCAACTGGCCATTTTTTATCGAATTTGCAAAACGATACTTTTAGCTAAAATTTTACCGATTTTTATAAATTAAACTGTTTGCGATGAAAAACCTGAACTTATTTTGGATTCTTGTATTATTTATTGTTGCAAGTTGTTCAAGTAAAAATGAACATTCTTCAACACAGGATGCTGCTTACCCGTATACGGGTATCCCTTTCAGCAAAGTTCAGATTGATGATAATTTCTGGCTACCCAGGATCGAAACCAACCGAACTGCAACCATTCCTGCATCATTTAAAAAATGCGAGGAAATGGGGCGTTTGGATAATTTCCTGATTGCCGGTGGAAAAATGGACGGTGGAGTTAAAGGCGAAATGCCATTTGATGATACCGATGTTTATAAAATTATTGAAGGAGCATCATACTCAATGACCACAATTCCCGATCCTGAACTGGACGTATATGTTGATTCTTTAATCGAAATAATTGCAATCGGGCAGGAAGAAGATGGTTACCTGACAACCTATAAAACCATTGATACTACAAAATCACCGGCATGGTGGTGCGCCGGGGGCAGCAGGTGGGAAAACATCGATTGCAGCCATGAATTGTATAACAGCGGGCATATGTTTGAAGCTGCCGCTGCCCATTACCTGGCTACCGGGAAAAGAAATTTTCTGGATATTGCACTTAAAAATGCTGATTTACTTGTTTCTGTTTTTGGCCCGGATAAAAAAGTGGAAGTTCCGGGACACCAGATTGTTGAAACAGGCCTGATTAAATTGTACAACATAACAAAAAAGAAAGATTACCTTGAACTGGCAAAATTTTTCCTGGATGCTCGTGGAGACAGTACAATAAGGGATATCAGGGGGCCTTACAGCCAGGACCATATGCCGGTTACTAAACAAACAGAAGCGGTTGGCCATGCAGTCAGAGCAGAATATATGTATGCAGGTATGACTGACATAGCCGCTTTATTTAACGATGAGGCATATAAAAATGCTGTGAATAACATCTGGGAAAATGTTGTTACAAGAAAAATGTACATCACAGGGGGAGTTGGAGCACTTCATGACGGCGAGGCTTTCGGTGAAAATTATGAATTGCCGAATTTAACCGGCTATAACGAAACCTGTGCGGCTATTGGCAATGTTTACTGGAATTACCGGATGTTCCTTTTATACGGCGATGCAAAATATATTGATGTTCTTGAAAGAAGTTTGTACAACGGTGTAATTTCCGGTGTGGCATTGGATGGGAAATCATTTTTTTATCCCAATGCACTCGAATGCAACATGCAATTTAAATTTAATCGTGGAAGTTTAATCCGTGAACCCTGGTTCGATTGTTCCTGTTGCCCAAGCAATTTGTGCAGGTTTATGCCTTCAATACCCGGATATATTTTTGCACAGACAAATGATGAGATATTTGTAAACCTGTTTGTTCAGAGTTCTACCAGTATTGATTTAAACGGCATTCCGGTTCAGGTTAGTCAAAAAACCAATTATCCATGGGATGGAGATATTAAAATCTTGGTTTCACCCAAAAAAGAAGAAAATTTTACTGTAAAGGTCAGAATACCGGGATGGGCTCAAAACCAACCTCTGTCAGGTGATTTATATAGTTATGCCAATTCTGTTGACTGTAAACCGGAACTTTCTGTTAACGGCGAAAAGATTGATTACTCAATTGAAAAAGGTTTTGCTATTTTAAATCGAAATTGGAAAAAAGGAGACGAGATAAATTTGTCACTTCCGATGAATGTAAGAAAAGTCAGAGCGAATGAAGCTGTTGAAGATGACAGGGGGAAAGTGTCTCTTGAAAGAGGCCCTGTTGTTTATTGTCTTGAAGAATTTGATAATCCCGGAATTGATAATTTGACAGTTTCCGTCCAGACAAAATTTGAAACTGAATTTAAATCGGATTTGCTTGACGGTATTGAAATTATAAAAGCTTCGGATGATTCAGGTAATGAGAACTTTACGGCTATTCCTTATTACGTTTGGAACAATCGGGGTGCAAATAAAATGAAAGTTTGGTTGCCTGAGAATTAGTTATAAAACCTGTAGAATTCTATTAAAAAGTGAAATTTAATAATAAGTTTGTTTTATTACTTTTTGTGCTTTTAACTTCCTGTGTTTCACAGAACGAAAATTTCTGCCCGAAATTAAAAGTTTCAGAAAACAACCATTTTTTAATGACTGAAAACGGTGATCCCTTTTTCTGGCTTGGCGATACCGGATGGCTCCTTTTTAAAAAACTGAGCAGGGAAGATGCAGAAACCTACTTGAATGACAGAAAACAAAAAGGATTTAATATCATTCAGGCAATGGTTATTCATGACCTTAAAAATGCAATTAATTTTTATGGCGATTCAGCCGTGACAGGAATGCAGATTGACAAACCACTTGTGACTGCCGGAAATTCATTTGAAAATCAGGAAGAATATGATTACTGGGACCATGTGGAATATTTAATCGACCTGGCTAACAAAAAAGGATTGTATATGGCTCTGGTTCCTGTTTGGGGATCAAATGTGAGGGCTGGATTGGTTTCAAAAACTCAGGCCGTAAATTATTCCCGATGGCTGGCTGACAGGTTTAAAGATAAAACAAATGTTATCTGGTTAAACGGTGGCGATGTTCTGGGAAGTGATTTTACAGATATATGGAATACAATAGGATCAACTATTCGTAAGGTTAGCCCGGATCAACTGATTACATATCATCCCTTTGGCAGGACTCAATCTTCAACCTGGTTTCAAAATGAAGACTGGCTTGATTTTAATATGTTTCAGTCTGGGCACCGGCGTTACGACCAGGATACTTCAGGACTTTGTTACGGTGAAGACAATTACAGGTATTTAAATGCTGATTATCAGAAAACACCCGTAAAACCTACGCTTGATGGTGAACCATCATACGAAGGAATTCCGCAGGGGCTGCACGATACGACTCAACCTTACTGGACCGATTCAGATGTAAGGCGTTATGCCTACTGGTCGGTATTTGCTGGAGGATGTGGTTTTACTTACGGGCATAATGCCATTATGCAGTTTCATCGCGAAAATGACAAAGATGCATCTTATGGAGTCAGGGCAACCTGGGAAGAAGCATTAAATGCGCCCGGTGCTTCGCAAATGAAATACCTGAAAGAACTGATCCTGTCCAAACCCTATTTTGAACGTGTTCCCTTTCAAAGTTTTGTTGAAAAAATTCAGGGTGAAAAATATGATTATATTGCCGCAACAAGAGGAAATGATTACGTTTTATTATACACTTACAATGGTAGACAAATAAATCTGGATCTTTCTGAACTTTCATTTGATGGTATTCAGGCTTTTTGGTATGATCCAAGAACAGGAAATTATGCTGAAGCCGGAAAATATCAGGCAAATGAAATTGTTGATTTTAATCCTCCTGGCGAAAAACAGGATGGCAATGACTGGATTTTAATATTAGAAAAGTTAAATAATTAAAGATATTCCTGTAAATAATAAATGGCTTACTAATGATTAGATTAAAAGAAAATAAGTCGATTATCCTGATTTTATTTATATGCTTTGGTTTTTATTTAAGTGTATCTGCTAATCCTCAGGAGAGGATTTCTGAAAAAAATCCAAGGCAACGTATTTCCATTAATGATAACTGGCGGTTTTTAAAATATGAATCGGCAGAAATTGCTGATGAATTAATTTACGATGAACGCCCGACAATGTTTAATCGCAGAGAAAGGAGGGAGGCTGATGCTCAGCCGACAGAGGCTGTAAAAATCGATGTAACAAAAAAAGTCCTTAAGCCCTGGATTTTACCCTCAGGAAATGATTTTATAAAAGATTCGGTAAACAAGTATATAAAGCCGAAAGGAAATCCGGGAAGTGATTTTCCTTTTGTCCAAGACGATTTTAATGATGAATCATGGGAACATGTTAACCTTCCGCATGATTGGGCAATAAAAGGCCCTTTTCAGGAAGGAGACCGCCCTCAAGTTGAAGGTGGAATGGGACGGTTGCCTGTTAACGGGATTGCCTGGTATCGGAAAAAACTGGATATACCTTCATCCGATTTGGGAAAGTCCATTTTTCTGGATATTGACGGAGCAATGTCGTATGCCATGGTTTGGTTAAACGGAAACCTGGTAGGTGGCTGGCCTTATGGTTATGCCTCATGGCGGCTTGACCTGACTCCTTATGTTGTACCCGGCGGAGAAAATCAGCTTGCAATCCGAGTAGATAATCCGAACAATTCAGCCCGATGGTACCCGGGTGCCGGACTTTACCGCAATGTATGGCTTGTAAAAACCAATCCGGTTCATATTGCACAATGGGGAACTTTTTTAACAACAGAAAACGTTTCTGAAAGATCAGCTAAAATTAATCTGGAAGTTACTGTTGAAAATAACTCCAAAATTGATGCTGAAGTTGAAATAAATACACAAATCTATTACATCGGATCAAATGGTAAGGTCGGTAAAAAAGCAGTAGCTGTTTTTCCTTCTGAAAAGATTAAAATATCATCGGGTGAAAAATCAAATGTAGCTTTATCCACATCTGTTGAAAATCCGAAACTCTGGGGGCCTCCTCCCACTCAAGATCCAAATTTATATGTTGTAAAAACCACTTTGAAAAAAGATGGTATTATAATCGATTCCTATAAAACACAATTCGGAATCCGCTCGCTTGAATACAATCCCGATAAGGGTTTGATTGTTAATGGAGAGCATGTTCCGATAAAAGGTGTAAACCAGCATCACGACCTGGGGGCCCTGGGTGCTGCATTTAATGAGAGAGCTGCTGAGCGCCAGCTTGAAATTCTCAGGGAAATTGGATGCAATGCTATCCGCACATCTCACAATCCGCCTGCTCCAGAACTGCTTGAATTAACCGACCGGATGGGATTCCTGGTTATGGATGAAATTTTTGATGTTTGGGAAAGAAATAAAACACCACTCGATTTTCATTTGATTTTTCAAGATTGGAGTGAACCTGATACACGAGCTTTTATCAGGCGTGACCGGAACCATCCTTCGGTTATTATGTGGAGTTTTGGCAATGAAGTGGGTGAACAATATACCGATAAAGCAGGGGCTGCAGTTGCCAGGCGTTTGGTAAATTTTATGAAAGAAGAAGATCCGACACGTCCAACAACCTCGGCAATGAATTTTGCCAAACCGGATATGGCTTTACCTCCTGAAATGGACATTGTCAGCCTGAATTACCAGGGAGAAGGGATCAGGCAGGATACGATATTTGAAGGGACAAACAGGATCAGGACCAAACCAATGTACGATGAATTCCATTCTCAATTTCCTGATAAAATGATCTTAACCAGTGAATCAGCTTCGGCTTTTAGTAGCCGCGGTATTTATTTATTTCCAGTAACAGAAGATAACAGTTCATATACACGGGATAATCGTGGAGGTGACTCAGAAATTTGCCAGGTGAGCTCCTATGAACTTTATGCTGTTGACTTTGGCTCATCACCTGATAAGGTTTTTGCCTCGGTTGAAAGTCATCCTTTTGTTGCAGGTGAATTTGTCTGGACCGGCTGGGATTACCTTGGCGAACCAACACCATATTATAGTTCACGAAGTTCATATACCGGTATTGTTGACCTTGCCGGATTTAAAAAAGACCGTTTTTACCTGTACCAGTCTCATTGGCGCCCTGAATTACCTATGGTTCACATACTTCCGCACTGGAACTGGCCTGAGCGGATAGGGGAGGTTACTCCTGTTCATGTGTTTACATCGGGCGATGAAGTGGAGTTGTTCCTGAACGGTAAATCATTGGGGAAAAAGAAGAAAGCACAGTTTGAATACCGGTTACGCTGGGACGATGTGGTTTATGAACCCGGTGAATTAAAAGCTGTTGCTTACAAAGAAGGCAAAGTCTGGGCTCAGGAAGTGGTAAAAACGACCGGTGAACCTACGCAATTAATTGCAGTTGCAGACCGCAGTCAAATTTCGGCTGATGGAAAAGATTTATCTTTTATTACAATTCAGATAGCTGATGATGAGGGTAATATAGTTCCGTTAACCAATAATTCGGTATCATACAGTATTAAAGGGCCGGGTGAAATAATAGCAACCGATAATGGTGATCCAACAAACATGGTTTCGTTTTCTTCAAAAGAACGAGAAGCATTTAATGGGATGAATTTGGTAATAATTCGCTCAAAAAAAGGGGAAAAAGGTAAATTGGAAATTACTGCCAAATCCGAAGGTTTAAAAGATGCCACGATAAAAATTAAAAGCAGGTAATCTGAATTATGTTTATTCAAGCCACTTTTAAATCCCAACCAAACATTTGATTACTTAACAATAATTTTGATTTGGCTCGCAAATGAACTAACTTTATAAAAACCGGATTTTACCGATTCGATTATTATAACTGATTAAACCTTTTTTTATGAAATTGCCTGACCTTAAATTGAAACTATTTCCACACATTTTATTAGTGAGTTTGTTGATTTTTACATCCTGCGACTGGTTTAAGGATTTATTTAAGAAAGATGATCCTAGAAATGTTGAAAATATAAGCGATACAGGCTCCCTGAGTATCGGACCAAACGGTGGCACAGTCATTCTGAATAACCTGGAAATTAAAGTTCCAGCAGGGGCTTTTACCTCTGAAACAAATATTACAATCAATGAATTGACCGGTGATGCAGGATTGGGAGAATATGCAAATTCAAAATTGTATCAGCTTGCCGGATTACCTGAAAATTTTATTAAGCCTACGTGAGTTCGATGTAAGAAACTCAAAATATTTATTGTAAGAAAGCAAGGTTTTGATTATATTTAAGTATCTGAAGTTTAAATATTT
>JAFGGF010000126.1 GCA_016930735.1 Prolixibacteraceae bacterium | reverse complement strand
GGTGTATTGTTTAAAAAAGGGCATAACATTAAAGCAACGTGTAACTTTTTGATTATATTACTTTATAATATGCGATTTAAATCTGACAGTATTTAAGGTAAAGTTTTATTCAAATAGTTAGCCTTAATAACTTTTGTTATTTCAATTATGATAATAATAAAAAGGCTAAGGAAACCGCCAACAAAACCACTGATAATAACTACTAGTTTTCTTTTAGGTTTGCTTCTCAATTCAGGTTTTACAGCTTCGTCAAGGACATTAATTACAGGGGTTTCTTTAACCAGGTCAATTAATGCTAATTCTTTTTGTTGTTCAAGGGTGAGATATACTTCCTGTTTAATAGTAACCTGCCTTGTTAACCGGCCATATTCGAGTTGCAATTCGGGCGACATAGTCAGGTCCCTGTTCTTTTCACGGAATACTTTAAGTTCTTCTTCAGCAAATTTTAATTCTTCTTTTACAACGGCCAACCTGTTTTCTATATATGTTATATTTTCTTTTGTGCTGGTTTTTTGTTCCTTTTGTATATATTCATTTAATGTTTTTCCAAGAAAATTAGCAATATCGGCAGCTAGTTGAGGCTCTTCCATTGTAACGGCAATTTTTATTAATCCGGTTTCATCATTTTCACTGAATGAAATTTGATCCTGGAGTTTTTTAATGGCGATTTCCAAAACCCTTCCTTCTTTATCATCATCTATTTCCCAGTAATCTATTAAATTTGTCAAAGTATCGGTTTTTTCTGTTTCCCATAAATGAAAGAGAATTTTTACAGATATTTTTCTGCTTTTAATAAGGTCGCCCAGGTTGTAATCAGATTTGTTTCCTAACCCGCCAAATCCGAATTGTGAAGCTAAGGCTGAAATGCCGGAAGCAGAACCTTTTTCATTTTTTATCTGATAAAGTGACAACGAAGATTCATAATACGATTTGGCTAATAATGCATATATAATCCCAATAGTAATTATTATTGAAGTAAAGTAAATTATGAATTTTCTGTATCCCCATATCTTAATAAATAGTTCAATCAGGTCAATTTCATCGCCTTTTGATATTTTTTTTTGTTGATTTTCCATTACTACTATTATTTTGAATAGCTTTGAATAATTAGTACTATAGTCGCCAAACTTGCAGCAATTTGTGCAATATTAGTAATTAACTGGGTAGTATTGACCGGCTCACGTTCGGGTTTTTGAGGAACTGAAATTACCGATCCTTCTTTTACTCTTGGATCGCGAAAAATATTTCTGCGTTTCGCATTTCCGCCTGGATAGTATATTACACTTTTTCTTTTGTGGGCATTAAATGTGAAATCACCGGCAGCTTCAACATAATCTTTTAAATTCCACTGGCTGTTATACTGTACAAATCCCGGATTGTTAACAAGGCCTTTTACTTCAACTGTCCCGGGAAATTTAGGTACAAAAATATAATCGCCATCCTGTAATTTAATTGATTTATTATTTCCAATTGACTTTTCAAAATCACCAACAATTTGGTTTTCACCTAATCCAACAATCTTTTTATTGTTTACCCGGGTATATTTTATACCCGGAACAAAAGCTTCATTTGAAAATCCTCCAGCACGGTCAATAAGATCTTTTAATGTCTCGTTTTTTTGTAAAATCGGGTATTCCCCAGGAAATTTTACTTCGCCGGTAATCGTTACAATTCGCTGGTATTCAAAATCCGGATGATAACGGACAACTACCATGTCATTGTCTTCCAAATAAAAACTATTGGTATTGTCGAAATTATTCAGAATATCAGGGGTTATTTCAACTTTATGAACTACAACCAGGGAGTCTTTGTAATAATTTGTTTTTTTTGTGTTTATCCGGTATACTTCAACAATATATTTATAAGCTTCTTTTGTAAACCCCCCTGATTTAAGGAGTATATCCTGTAAAGTAATCTGATCGCTGAAGATATAATTATCCGGATTTTTGACTTCACCTCTAATAGTTACAACTTTTTTGAAAAAGTTTATTGAAGCATCATAAATTACAAGGCTGTCGCGGTTTAAAAGTAACTGATCTTCTTCTGTATTCCCATTAATGATTTCATTTAACCTTAAAGGTATTATTTTTTGTGTTAGTCCATCATCATTATATCTATATAAATCGGCCCTTACCTGGTATGTTTCACCCCAAAAATAAGGATCGTCAAAACCACCTGATTTATTTATTAAATCGGATACTTTCATGTTACCTTGCAGCAGAAACCTTCCGGGATTTAATACATGGCCTGAGATATTGACTGTTTTTGTTCCCCCCGGGATTTCCTCAATTTTAAAATCATAGTCGACAATAGGAAAGATTGTTACAATATCATTATCCTGGATGGGAATAGTATTAATAACTACTGCATTCCCTTTAATTCTTCCCAAAACAGTATCCAGTACTGTAAAATGTATATTTTTTTCTTGTCGTTCCTGAAAAGAAAGTGTCCTTAATATTTGAAACTTTTGAATATCAACGGTTGATTTTAACCCTCCTGAATAAAGGATAAGGTCATTTATGGTTTCGTTGGTTTTAAGTTCGTATATGAGTTCATTTTTCACTTCACCATTAAGAGTGACAGTTGACAGCCGAGGAGGCACAAAAATAATATCGTTATTCTGAAGCGATTCGTCTTTAACCAGTTTGCCTTTTGTAATAAAGTCGTATAAGTCTATGTGTGAAATAACTTCGCCTTTCCTGATTAATTGCACATCGCGAAGCGAACCTTTAATTGTTGGCCCTCCCGACTGCTGCAAAGCGCTAAAAGCGGTTGAATAGGAACTCGTAAAGTAGGAACCTGGATTCTGGACATCGCCTACAATAAAAACTTTAATTGATTTTAATTTGCCCAATGAAACATCAAGATATGTTGTTGGTTTTCCATTTGCAGGATTCAAACTGCTGTAAATTTTTGACAGATATTTGGTGAGTTTAACCTCTAATTTTTCAACTGTTAATCCGTTTACTATAACCTGTCCATAGTTTTCGACAAAAATTGTCCCATCCCTCGAAACTATTAGTTTATATCGTCTTTCTGTTTCTCCCCAGATTGAAACAATTATTTCATCGCCAGGACCAATTTGGTAATTTGGGTCAATCGGGCCATATTCATAAGGACTGTATTTATCAGAGCCTTCATAGAATATTTTATAACCAAAATAGTTAAGGTATTCTTTATCTTTCGCTACTAAATCGGCTGTATCATCTATTGTTTTTTCCGGATTTTTTAATATTCTATTAAAATCAATAGTATCAATTGTTGATAATTCCAGATCGCCTGTAATTTGATTTTGGCCTGTAACCGCTTTTTGATAAGCACTACGCCGGAATTCCTCTATTTGCATATCAGAAACCCCTCGTTGTTTTGCCCGTCTAATTGCCTCATCCTGTGAT
>JAFGGF010000125.1 GCA_016930735.1 Prolixibacteraceae bacterium | reverse complement strand
CAGTTGAACAATCGAAATTACTGGGGACAAAACCGGTTATTTACAATGTTTGTAATTTTACAAAACCTGCCCCCGGAGAACCGGCACTTATCAGCTACGATGATGTTACAACCATGTTTCACGAATTTGGCCATGCGCTTCATGGCTTTTTTGCCGACCAGGTTTACCCCACTCTGTCAGGTACAAATGTAGCCCGCGATTTTGTTGAATTGCCTTCACAGTTTAATGAACACTGGGCTATGTACCCCGAAGTTTTCAGCCACTTTGCCGTTCATTATAAAACAGGCGAACCAATGCCAAAAGATTTGGTTGAAAAAATTAAAAAATCATCGGGATTTAACCAGGGATTTTCACTTACCGAAGTACTGGGTGCATCAGAACTTGATATGGAATGGCATTCCATAACAGCTGAGGATAATATTGAATCGGCTGATGAATTTGAAAAAGCTGCATTAAAAAGAACCAGTTTGGATATGCCTGAAATTCCACCTCGTTACCGATCAACTTACTTTTTACATATATGGGGGAATGGCTATGCAGCAGGATATTATGCCTATCTGTGGGCTGAAATGCTTGATAATGATGCTTATAAATGGTTTGAAGAAAATGGTGGAATGACCCGCGCAAATGGCCAGCGCTTCCGTGATATGATTTTATCACGTGGAAATACAATGGACTACAATAAAATGTATACTGATTTCCGTGGCCATGCACCGGATATCAAACCAATGCTTGAACACAGAGGTCTGGTTGAGTAAAATTTAAATACAGAATAGATTGTTTTAAAATATTCTTTTAATAAAACTTTTAACAGAAAAGGCGTCATATCTCGACGTCTTTTTTATTTTGGTAAAAACTGCCTTTTGTTGCAATCAAAAGGGAGAGTGCTTTCGGTTAATCTATCATTTCAAATCCACAATATGGCACCAGCACATCCGGGATTTTTATCCCTTCTGAAGTTTGGTTATTTTCAAGAAGGGCTGCAACTATTCTGGGTAAAGCTAAAGCACTGCCGTTCAGGGTATGAGCCAGTTGTGGTTTTTTGTTGTTTTCATCGCGGAAACGGCATTTCAAGCGATTTGCCTGGAAGGCTTCAAAATTGGAAACCGAGCTTACTTCGAGCCATTTTTCCTGTGCTGCCGACCAAACTTCAAAATCGTAGGTCAGGGCCGAGGTAAAACTCATATCGCCACCACAAAGTTTTACGATACGGTAGGGAAGCTCCAGTTTTTGAACGAGGCTTTCAACATGGGCTACCATTTCTTCCAATACCTCATACGATTTATCGGGGTGGGCAATCTGCACAACTTCCACTTTATCGAACTGGTGGAGGCGGTTCAATCCCCGCACATCTTTCCCGTACGAACCGGCTTCACGGCGGAAACAGGCACTGTAAGCTGTATTTTTATAAGGGAGGTCTTTAGCGTCTAAAATTACGTCGCGGTAAATGTTGGTAACAGGAACCTCAGCTGTCGGAATTAAGTAAAGATTATCGACCGTTACATGGTACATCTGACCTTCTTTATCGGGCAACTGGCCTGTGCCGAATCCTGAATCTTCATTTACAACCAAAGGTGGCTGGATTTCTTCATAACCGGCATTTCTGGCTTCATCTAAAAAGAAGTTTATTAAAGCCCTTTGCAATCGTGACCCTTTACCACGGTAAACAGGAAATCCGGCACCGGTAAGCTTTACACCCAGTTCAAAATCGATCAGGTTGTATTTTTGGGCCAGTTCCCAGTGAGGAAGCGAATCACCGGAAAGCTCAACATTTTTGCCACCCGATTTCACAACTTTGTTGTCTTCAGCAGTTTTACCTGCAGGAACCGATTCATTCGGAATATTCGGTAACTGAATCAGCAGTTCATATACTTTTTCATCGATGGAAGAAAACTCCTGGTCGAGTTGTCTGATATTTTCCTTTAATTCGGAAGTGCGGTTTTTTGCCTGATTAGCTTCATCGGTTTTCCCTTCGCGGAAAAGCAACCCAATTTCTTTCGAAAGTTTATTCATTTCAGCTTTTGCCTGGTCGGCATTTTGCTGAGCCCGGTTTTTTTGTTCATACAACGAAAGAATTTCATGTACAATTTCACTGGCATCAAAGTTTTTAACTTTCAGTTTTTCAACTACCAGTTCCGGATTTTCCTGAATAAATTTTATTGTTAGCATTTCCTGAGTTTTATTTGACCGGCAAATTTACAAATAAAAAATCTCCTGCTGTTTCCAACAGGAGATTTTCCATCTATCTTAACAGGAAATTATTTCCTGACTTATTTTTATACCAATCCTTTAGCTTGTTCAATCCAGGGAGCCGGGTCTTTTGAAGCATAACGGCTTCCGGCAGCTTCCAGAATTTCTTTCATTTTTTCAACTGAAATTCCAGCCAGGTCAGCATAAGTATTAATACCGGCTTCGTTCAGTATTTCAGCAAGTTTCGGCCCTACGCCATCGAGTTTTTTAAGGTCGTCGCCTGTTGATTCAGCTTTCTTTTCAACTTCCGGTTTTACTTCCTTAACCTCAACTTTTGTTTCTTCCTTTGGTTTTACATCAATTTTCGGAGCAGCTTTTTCTTCAACAACAGGTTTTGCTACCGGAGTTTCTGCAACAGGAGTAGTTTTAGCTTTTACAGCTTCCTTTACAGCAACTACTGGTTCTATTGAAACATAAGACCTGTTTTTCATTTTTTTCTTAAAAACCACTGTACCGTCAATTAATGCAAATAAAGTATGGTCTTTCCCAATTCCTACATTGCTGCCAGGATAATGTTTGGTTCCCCTCTGGCGTACCAGGATATTTCCGGCCTTCGCAAACTGGCCTCCATATAATTTTACTCCTAATCGTTTACTTTCCGATTCGCGTCCGTTTTTCGAACTACCTACACCTTTCTTATGAGCCATGGTTATATTTTTTAATTATCCGACAATTGAATCAATTACTAACTGGGTGAACTGTTGGCGGTGTCCGTTCATTTTCTGATAAGTTTTACGCCTTTTTTTCTTAAATACCAACACTTTGTCACCTTTAACATGCTCAAGTACTTTGGCAGTTACTTTGGCACCTTTAACAGTAGGAGTCCCCACTTTAACCTTACCTTCATCATCAACCAATAATACCTTCTCGAAATTCACTTCATCTCCTTCGCTTGCATCCAGGCGATGAACATAGATCTTTTTGTCTTTTTCAACTTTAAATTGCTGTCCTGCAATTTCAACAATCGCGTACATTTTTCTTTTTTTTAAGTTTACTCCGGCAGGCGGGATTCCAATGGGTTTCCTCTTTTCGGGCCCGGACGGATCAATTTTGGGACTGCAAAAGTAGTTATTTTATCATGATTGCCAAATAATTGCATAAGAATTTTTAATACCCTGAATATAAAAAAGGCAACACTTTTACATGCTGCCTTTAATCTGCCTTAATCATCAACAAACAGGTTATCCCTGAAATATTTGCAAATTAATTTTAAAGAATCATTTTGTTCTTTTTGCCTTCTAACTTTGTTCAAAACAATATTAATATCTCGAACCTCTTCCGTTACCTCTTATATTACGATTTAAGCCTCTTCCACAAGGACCGCGACCATATACACCCTGCCCCTGGCCATAAGCGCCTCGTCCGGCACCCCGCCTGTAAAAATTATTGGAACCCTGATAATAAACACCTTCCTGCAATAAAGTATCTCCCGGAGCTACTCTCCCATAAATACCACGCCCGTAAGGATTCTGGTATTTATGCAGAGTTCCCTGTGCCTGAATAGCCTGATATTGTTCTTTTTGTCCGTTATCCAGCAAAGCCATAACCTCATTCTGATGATTAGCCACTGTTTCCAGCATTTCCTGGCGGATCAGGTTTTTTTCCTGAAGGTCGATTGTTGAGCGGCGCTCGGCACGCAACAAAGACATTTCCTCCTGGTGTTTGTTTTCCAATTCCACAATGGCAGATTTCTGGTCAGCGCTTAAATCACTGATCATGTCAATACATGACATTCCACCATTATTTACATTGGGATTAACATTTACCCTGTTACGGAAACCCCTTGCCTGTGCAAAAACTGTAGTTGTAGCTAAAGTCAGGGCAAAAAACACCCAGGCAAGTTTTGTTAACTTACTAATTTTCATT
>JAFGGF010000021.1 GCA_016930735.1 Prolixibacteraceae bacterium | reverse complement strand
TCTTCTTTGGTTATTTCCTTAAACGGATTATTTGAATTAATAAACTTTTCAGCCAACAAACTTTTTTTAACCTGCAATTGCTGTATTTTTTCCTCAATCGAATTTTTGGTTATAAACCTGTAAACAAAAACGTGCTTATCCTGCCCGATCCGATGAGCCCTGTTTATGGCCTGCATTTCTGCAGCCGGATTCCACCAGGGATCAATAATAAATACATAATCAGCTTCAACCAGGTTAAGCCCTACCCCACCCGCTTTTAATGAAATCAGGAATATCCGGTTCTCTTCATCTTCCTGAAAATCATTTATTACTTTTTCCCTGTTTAAGGTCTGCCCTGTTAACATAGAATATTTCCATTCATTTTCCTCAATCCTGCTCTTTAATAAATCAAGATGTTTAACAAAAGAAGAAAAAATCAAAACCTTATGGTTTTCAGCCATCAGGTTATCAAGTGCACTAAAAATTTCACTGAATTTACCTGATTCTTCAATATAATCATTGTTTACCATGGATGGATGGTTTGCCAACTGCCTGAGCTTTGCCAAGCCCTGCAGTACAACAATTGAAGACTTCTCAATTCCATGTTTTTCAATATTTTCAAGAATGGCATTCCTGATAACGGATTTTTCTTTTTCATATATTTTCTGCTGATTTTTTTCCATCGAACAATACCTGACCTGCTCCATCAGCGGAGGTAAATCCTTTGCAACCTCTTCTTTTTTACGTCGAAGAATAAAAGGGCGGATCATCAATTGCAGTTTTTCATTTACTTCAACATCATTATTCTTCTCAATTGGAGTAATAAAATATCGTTGAAAATAGGCCTGGTTTCCAAGCATGCCCCTGTTCAGGAAATTAAGCTGAGACCATAAATCCATCAGCGAATTCTCAATAGGCGTTCCTGTTAAAACCAAACGGTTTCGCGATTTCAGTTTTAATATAGCTTTGTAAATTTTTGATGCCGGATTTTTTATATACTGGCTTTCATCAATTATTACATAAAAAAACTCAAGTTCTGAGAGCAGGTCAATATCATTCCTGACTGTTCCATAGGTGGTTAATACCACATCGTAGTATTTAATTGCTTCCTTCAGATTCACATCCTTCCGACGCTGCGATCCTGTATATCGAATAACTTTTAATGAAGGGCTGAACTTATTCAGTTCATTTTCCCAGTTGTAGACAAGAGAAGTGGGTAATACTATGATCGAAGCCGGTTGAAATACCTGGTTTTCATTTTCCTGAAAAAGAGACAACTGATTTTGGTTGTTACCTGAACCAGGTGTATAATTCATGTTTTTCAAACGTTTCAGTTTAAGTAGTAAAGTAATAGCCTGCAGGGTTTTCCCAAGACCCATATCATCAGCCAGGCAGCCTCCGAAATCGTTTAAATATAACCGGTACAGCCAGTTAAAGCCTTCATGCTGATAAGGCCGCAACCCGGCATTTAATGTTTCAGGGATTTCTATTTTTTCCGAATTATTGCTTATCTTCTCCAGCTTTCGAATAACATCACGGTCAACTTCCTTTATTGTTTTTTTAATTACCGGAAAATGGTGTTTGCTTAATTTCAGCAGGTTCCCTTTCGATTGTGAAAATGGCAGTATTTGTTTGTATTCAACAAACCACTCTTCTGGCAGGATGGCTATTTCGCCACTGGGAAGCTCAAATTCCCTGATATCGTTTAAAATGTATTTTTTCAGTTTAATAAAAGGTATTTCGAAATCGCCAAAATGTACAACCGCATAAATATCAAACCAGTCGCTCACACCAACAAGTTTTACATTTAATTCTTGCTTACCTGTAAAATATTTTTTTTCCAATTTTTGCTGGACGACTTCAATCCCCTTTTCTGTAAGTTGTTTTTTATGATCATTCAACCAGATAATAAGATTATACAAGGCATTACTTTTTTCCAGCATCTGAAATCCTTTTGGAGTAAAAGCTCCATTTTCAGAAATCAATCCAAGTGCTTCCAGATAATTCACCATTCCCTGTTCCCGTTCAAAATCACGCCTGATCCTATGAAAAGCAATCCTATTATTTTCTTTTAAAAATGAAACAATAAACTGCCGGGCTGATTGAGGCAAAAATTCCTCGTTGTTGTAATAGAACCGAAGTACCAAAACCGGTTCATATTTCAGATTTTTTTCCAATGATAAAACTGCTTTCAGGGTAGCATCTTCCTCAATAATAGAAAATCCTTTGGCTATTATTCGCGCATCCTCTTTAACCGCATTAAGAATAAAGGTTTTATAATATTTTTCTTCAACTGCGGAAGGAATTGAAACAAATTCTTTTGTAAAAAACGGTGTTAACCTTTTTGCATTCAAGCTATTAAAAACATACAATTTATTTCCGTGATGCAAAATGCAAGGTTCATTAGTAATAATTTCCACATTTCGGTTCAGGACTTTTATTTCCTCCTCTTCCTGAAAAATCTGAAGCGAATACCGGGTTTCATTTTCAAGCTTTTCAAAACAGTAAACAGCTTCTGCATTTAAAACAGAAATTTGAATTTCATCTTCGTCGTACAGGTTGGAATATTTATCCGACTTGCGAAACAGCCGGATCTTTGATCCTCTTATAATCCTTATACACTCATGAATTTGTTTATCAATAAACGGCGAAACACAGTCTTTAAAGAATTTTTCCTCAAGGCTGTTAAAAAAAGCTGAAACATTTTCCGAACGTGAAAATTTTCTTACCAGGCTTTCATCGCTGTATTTTTCAATAATCCGGACCAAATCCTTTTCCGGTTCTGAAAATATATGATCGCACTTTTCAAATTCTGAACTCAACACATGGGCATGTATGGTTTTAAAAGCACCGATATCCTTAATTAAATAAGGAATTAAAACTTTCCCCAGGTACCTGTGGTCGGCAAGTGCGATGATAAATTCCAGATTCATTTTAAAGAAACCGATTCAAAAAAATAATTACAATCCTTGTTTTCATCCTTTACAGATAAATCTTCAAAAATAGTGATTTTGGATTTTTAATTTCTTTTTTCCATCAAAAGATAATTTTTTCATTTAGCATCAAATAATCAATGTTTTATACATAAAACGACAATCAATCTACCTAAATACTGATTTATATCCCTGTCATATTTTCTGAAGTTTGTTATTTTTGAGGCCTGTTGAAAAGAAAACCAATGATCGTATGAATAAAATTCTTCAGAAGGAAAGATTTTCTGATAAGGTTTACCGCTTTGTTGTTGAGGCGCCAATGATTGCCAAATCGCGAAAACCGGGGCATTTCATTATTTTAAGGGTAGATGAAAAAGGCGAACGTATCCCGTTAACCATTGCAGCCGCCGATGAAAAAGCCGGGACGATTACCTTAGTTGTCCAGAATGTGGGAGTTACCTCTGCCAAACTTTGCAATATGGAAGCTGGTGAAACTTTAACCGACCTTGTTGGGCCACTGGGTAAAGCAACGCATATTTCAAAAGTCGGGACAGTGCTGGCCTGTGGTGGCGGAGTAGGAATTGCTCCACTCCTGCCCATTGTTGAAGGATTCAAAAAAGCCGGGAATAAAGTAATTTCGGTTTTGGCAGCCCGAAACAAAGACCTGATCATCCTTGAAAAAGAAATCCGCCAGTGGTCGGATGAAGTGATTGTTATGACCGACGACGGATCTTATGGAAACAAAGGGCTGGTAACGCAAGGGGCTGAAGAAGTGATCAACAGGGAAAAAGTGGATGAATGTATTGCTATCGGGCCTGCTGTTATGATGAAATTCACTTCACTTCTGACAAAAAAATACAACATTCCGACTCAGGCAAGTTTGAATTCGATTATGGTTGACGGAACAGGAATGTGCGGTGCATGCCGTGTAACAGTTGGAGGACGTACCTATTTCACCTGTGTTGACGGCCCGGAATTTAATGCCCACGAAATCGACTTTGATGAAATGATAAAACGTTTGGGAGGTTATGTTGAGGAGGAAAAGGCAGCATACGAAAGATTTGTCGCATCTGATAAAATTTAAAAAATGGCATTCAGCAAAGAATATTTAACAGAACAACGAAATGCAGAATGGCGTGTGGAACTGCGCCAGCAAATAAAAAATAAGGAACGCACCGAGATTGAACGTGTTAAAATGCCTGAACTCGATCCGGTTAAAAGGGCAAAGGAACAACGCATCGAAGTAAATATCGGATTATCTAAAGAGCAGGCTGTTTTAGAAGCCCGACGTTGTATGGACTGTGTAAATCCAACATGTATTGATGGATGCCCGGTTAGCATTAACATTCCAAAATTTATAAAAAATATTGAACGTGGAGATTTTCCTGAAGCTGCAAAAGCATTAAAGGAAACCAATACTTTACCTGCAGTTTGTGGCAGGGTTTGCCCTCAGGAAAAACAATGTGAAGCAAGCTGTTTTTATACACAAAAACTTAAAAAGCCACCTGTAGCCATTGGTTACCTTGAAAGGTTTGCAGCAGATTATGAACGTGAATCGGGGCAAATGAGCTTACCTGAAGTTGCGGAACCAAATGGAATCAAAGTGGCTGCAATTGGCTCAGGACCAGCCTCGTTGGCATTTGCCGGCGATATGGTTAAAGCAGGATATGATGTTACGGTTTTTGAAGCTTTACATGAAATTGGTGGTGTACTGAAATATGGAATCCCTGAATTCAGGTTACCCAACAACACGGTTGATGCTGAATTGGATATCCTGACAAAAATGGGTGTTAATTTCAAAAAAAATTTTATCGTGGGGAAAACCGCTTCATTTGACGATTTGAAAGAAATGGGCTTTAAAGCATTTTTTGTAGCCAGTGGGGCAGGCCTGCCAAACTTTATGAATATTCCCGGAGAAAATTTTAACGGAATTCTTTCTTCAAATGAATACCTGACCCGTGTGAACCTGATGAATGCTTCGGATGAAAATTTTGATACACCGGTTTTATATGGAAAAAATGTGGCAGTGATCGGGGGAGGAAATACCGCTATGGATTCGGTGAGGACAGCCAAACGGCTTGGCGCTGACCGGTCCATGATCATTTACCGCAGATCGAGGCAGGAGATGCCTGCACGGATTGAGGAAGTAAAACATGCCGAAGAAGAAGGAATCGAATTTATGAACCTGCATAATCCTGTTGAATATTTTTCAGATGAACAAGGACGTGTAAACAGGATGCGATTGTTAAAAATGGAATTGGGGGAACCCGATGCATCAGGAAGAAGAAGGCCTGTACCTATTGAAGGTTCGGAGTTTGATATCCCGGTTGACTTGGTGATTGTTGCAATCGGGGTTTCGCCAAACCCACTGATTCCAGCGGCACTCCCCGAATTAAAAGTTAGCCGCTGGGGTACCATCGAAGTTGATATGGAAACCATGCAAAGTTCAATTCCTGAACTTTTTGCCGGTGGTGACATTGTAAGGGGTGGTGCAACCGTGATCCTTGCCATGGGTGATGGACGCAGGGCTGCAGCAGGCATGGATGATTACTTAAAAAGTAGTAAGTACTAAAAAAATTTAAATTCAAATAAAATGGCTGATTTATCAACACGTTTTTTCGGATTGGAATTAAAAAGCCCGGTTATCGCAGCAAGTTGTGGTTTAACCAACTCGGTTGAAAACATCAAAAAAATGGCTGACAACGGAGTAGGTGCAGTTGTGTTAAAATCGATATTTGAGGAAGAAATTTTACATGAATTAAACCAGGAACTGGCAATGCGTGAACCACAGGCAGGTGCCGACGACGAATACCTCGATTATTTCGATTATATTATCAAAAAAGAAAACCTGAATAAATACATTTCTTTAATAGAAAAAACAAAAAAGGCAGTTGATGTTCCGATCATTGCCAGCATCAATTGTATTTCTTCGGCAGAATGGATTTCATTTGCAAATAAATTGGAAAAGTCGGGTGCCGATGCCATTGAACTGAACCTGTTTATTATGCCATCCGATCCGTCAAAATCAGGAAGCAGCAATGAATTGTTCTATTTTGAAACCATCGAAAGAGTCAAAAAACAGGTTTCAATACCGGTAACAATAAAAATCAGCAGTTATTTTTCAAACCTGGCAAAAATGCTTGTTGACCTTTCAAAATCAGGAGTGGACGGCATAACTGTTTTCAACCGGTTCTATATGCCTGATATTGATATTGAGAAGGAAATTACAGCAAACTCAGCAATCCTGTCGAATAACACCGATTACCTTCTTCCATTACGCTGGATTGCATTAATGAATAATAAAATTGAATGCCCGCTTGCCGCAACAACAGGGATCCATACTTCTAAAACCATGATTAAATTCCTGCTGGCAGGTGCAAATGCAGTTCAGGTTTCTTCAATTCTATATAAAGAAGGAATTGAAACCATCAAACGCTTCAATGACGACCTTGCTGCCTGGATGAATAAAAAAGGCTATGCTTCAATTAAAGATTTTAAAGGTAAAATAACTGTTTCAAGCGACCAACCTGCCCAGGCATTTGAAAGGGTTCAGTTTATGAAACATTATGGAGAATATTAAATTTAACTTAAAAGGTTTTCACCATTTTCCCGGAGGCAATAACCTCGTCATCCTTAATCAACTGATAATAATACACTCCCTGGCTCAGTTTTGAGGACTGGTTAAAATCATAAGTATTTAATCCTGAATCAAGAGGAATTTGCAGTGATATTACTTTTGTCCCTGTTCCTGAATAAATGTTAAGTTCGGCTGTGTATTTAAAACCCGAATTAATATAAAACTTTAATTTATCCGTAAATGGATTGGGTCCTATCTCTACAATATTACCCGTAAAAAATCCCGGATCAGGATTTTCACCTGAGAAATAGGAAATGATGTTGCCATCCAGCCAGTCAAGACGTGTACTAAGCCAGTTTTTCATCCAGTTCACCTCTGCCTGCCATGAAGGACCAATATAATAATTGGGCCAGACATACTGACCTAAAATATTCCACTTCTGAAAATTCCTTCCACTTGCCGCGGCTATTAAACTTGTAAGACTGTCAACAACATAAAATACCCGTTCATTTGACAGTACATTTTCCCTGAGTTCCTGCCAGCGTTCTATTATCCGGTTACAGTAAAACGGATCTTTTTTGAATTGTTCCCAGTAAAAGGGATTTTGCCAGTAATCTTCTCCTATATCAGTTAGAAACTGAAAACCCTGTTCCGACCATGCTGTGTAATAATTGGCATTGCCATAACCCAGGTTAAAATCCCAGACCGGCCCGATATTCAACCTTTCATTTTTATCTTTATAATAAAAAGTGCTCAGGCGGTAAGCGTCAACATTCCTTGATAGTTCATTTATAATCTGGTAATCAACAAATGAATTAATATCAATATACCTCCTGTATCCCGATTCAAGAGTGAAATCGTTATTATAAATTGCATTTTCGAAGGAATGAACATAATCAGAAATATACTCTTTTTGTTCCCCGGTAATCTCAAATGGTTTTGGGTATTCATACTGATAAAGACTGTACATATTATTTTTATTTGCAAAAGCAGAATAAAAACCATCACCACCTTCGCCAGTTGTTTTATCAATTTTAATGATATACCCACCTGTTAACTCTTCTCCTTCATTGTCATCCATTTTTAATTTTGCTATATCAACCCTGTTTTTATCGCGTTTGATTTTTTCCATCAGAACATATAAACCAACATATTCATTGTTAAGCACCATTTCAACGTAACGGCAGCGGGGTGAATAATGGCCTAAAGCACCATCAAGTGTAAAAGTAACCACATTCCTTAACAGCGATTTATCCATGTAAGGGCCGTATAAAATCCAGTCTTCTTCAGATGGCATTCCAAGCAAAGTAGTATCCATGTCAGCTCCGTTTTCATCACGAAGTTCAATTCCGTATGATTTCTTTTCAAACATTTGTGTTGATGAACCCCTTGTTTCAATGCCAATTTTTCCATCGTATTCATTAAAAGGGTCATTAATGTTATTTATCTGGCCGGGATTATTTATAATTCCCATATGGGCAACTAACTTGGGTTCATCAGGAATAGTAATACCGTTGGTATTTATTACGACAATTGGCAGGTTTGAAGTGACCAGGTTCTGAGCAACCAGAAGTCCATTTTTAATAAGTAAGAAAAATATAATTACAGCAATTTGGCGCATTCCTTTCCAGTTAGTTAGCTTAAGACAAAAAAGCCGGGAGTTACCCCGGCCTAAAATTAGTTTTTATTTTATTTTAAAGTTCCCTGATCCAAATATTCCTGTAACTAACCGGATTGCCGTGGTCCTGTAATAAAATGCTTCCTTTTCCGTGTTTTTTTACCGTATATTCCGGAATCCCGATGTATTCAGTCGGGCCCCTTAATACAACTCCGTTCTGTACAACCACTCCATTCTGAATTACAGTTATCCGGGGAGGAACGA
>JAFGGF010000124.1 GCA_016930735.1 Prolixibacteraceae bacterium | reverse complement strand
TAATATTTAGAAATAAATTTGAAAATACAAAAACCTCATTACCTGAATCCCTGTAAACAAGGAATTCCCACTTCTCATCCATATCGAAGTGCTTCAACCGGATTACTCGTAGCTGCCCGTTAATTGTCTGAACCTTGATTCATTTGATTCTTTGATAGACTTTGATTTTTTCTGTTTTTATAATCATGGTAATCCTTTTATCATAAAAATCATGGTTCAGACTTTTATTCATACCGCAGCGCCTCTACCGGATTCCTTGTAGCAGCTCTCCAACTTTGCCAACTTACGGTTAACAACGCAATTCCCAGTGCCAGCACACCTGCCAGCGCAAAAATCCACCAGCTTAAAGCGGTTTTGTAGGCAAAATTTTCGAGCCATTTATTCATGGCATAATAAGCAATGGGAGTAGCAATTACAAATGCAATAGTTACCCATTTAATAAAGTCTTTATTGAGCATAGATAATATTTCAGAAACTTTGGCACCGTTTACCTTTCGTATGCCGATTTCTTTGATTTTTTGTTCAGCCAGCGATATAGATAGTCCAAGAATTCCCAGGCACGCAATAATTATGGCAATTGCTCCGCCAATTCCTACCAGAGTGCTGAATTGCTCTGCCGATTTATATTGTTTATCATACAAATCATCCTGAAAATTATATGTAAGAACATGAGACGGACTAAACTTTTCCCACACTTTTTCAATGTTTCCTATCACCTCTTTTGCATTGGCAGCATTAATTTTTATGTTAATAAGGTTGTACCTGTTATCTCTGAAATAAAACAACACAGGTTCAATCGGGTACTGCGGCGATTGAAAATTGAAATCTTTCATTACCCCAATAATGGGGTAGATTTTTCCATCCCTTTCCATCGTTTTTTCAAGTGGATTTTTGATGTCGTATTGTTTTACCGCTGTTTCGTTAATCATGTAACCCTTGTCCATTTCATCTTCCCTGAATATGCGCCCTTCTTTCAACTTAATGCCCATGAGGTCGAAATATCCGGGCTCAACACAATTTACTTTAAATGACTTACCGTCGCCATCCATTTCATTCAACCAGTTTCCCCAGTCATTTCCCATACGGTTTCCCGAATAGGCAGCCTGCAAAACACCCGGAATTTGAAGTAATTCATTTTTAAAAGTATTTTGTTGAGCTTTTAAATCATCGTTTAGTTCAATGCAAACAATTTGCTCAGGCGAAAAACCCAAATCCTTGTTTTTTAAATACCTGAGTTGTTTTACAATGATTAATGTTCCGGCTATCAGTATAATTGAAATCACATATTGAAAAGTAATCAGCGATTTACTAAAAATTGTTTTTTGAGAGAACCTGTCCATTTTGTTTTTTATAAGCGAAATGGACTGAACTGAATTTATACTAATAGCAGGGAATAACCCGGTTATTATTCCTATTAAAATAATTAGGAATCCAATTATGAGAAGATTAAACAACGAATAAATAGCACTAAAATCAATGATTTTATTTACTAAATTGCAAAAAAGAGGTTCGACCATTTTTACGAGCAGCAATGAGAATCCCAAAGCGATAAACAACAACAGAATCGATTCGACCAGAAACTGAATGATTAAAGTGCTTTTAGGACTTCCAATTAGTTTTTTTATTCCTACTTCTTTTAACCGAATGTTGGTTCTTGAATTGGTAAGATTTATAAAGTTGATTCCAGCCAGAATAAAAAGCAATAATGCAATGGAAAAAAGAATAAATAAAACCGTTTTACTTCCATGTCGTGTGCTTCCTTCGTAATACAAAGGTGCAGCGAAATATAGATCTTTCAGGCTGGTTAAATGGAATTTCACATTTTTATACTCACCGAACTCATACAATTTTTTATTTACCATTTTTTCTGTTTGTAATCCTGTATAAGAGGGTTTTCCAACGATATAGGTCAAGTAGCTCCACCCGTCTTTTTGCTCCAGAATTTCGGGATCAGCAAGTTCTTTAAGACTTTCCAATGTGGCGATGGCCGTAAATGGTAAATGAAAATAATCCGGATTTTCAACTACCCCTGTTATGGTAAAAGGGTATTTATTTTTTAATAAAATGGTTTGATTGAGCGGATTGGCTTTCCCAAAAATCCGCTCTGCTTCCCTCTGCGTAAGGACTATCGAATGTATTCTTTCAAGTGCATTTTCCTGATTCCCCAATAAAAATTTAAAATTAAACACCTTGAAAAAACTAGCATCGGCCATTGCAATGTCATCCATCAGAAAGACCTCGTTATTGTAACTAATCTCGTGTTCTTCCATCTTTACCCGGGTCACATCATCGATGTAACCGGACTCATCTTTCAAAAAATGTCCGATAAACGATGGCATGGTTGCCCAGTTGGTCCCCATTCGGTAAATCTTATTCCGGTTATTTATTTGGATATCGTATTTTTGTTCATTCCCAATATAAACCAGTATGATAAGGATTGAGGTAATTGAAACGGTCAATCCCAGGATATTTATGAAATTATAAATCCTGTTTTTCCACAAATATTTAAAGGCTGTTTTAAAAATATTTTTAATCATAGATTTACTTTTTGCCTCAATCAATTTTACTCATTCCTCAACGCCTCTGCAGGATTTCTTGTAGCCGCCCGCCAACTTTGCCAGCCAACTGCGAGAAAAGCGATAAAAAAGGCAAACAATCCACTAAACAAAAAGTACCCAACGCCTATATTTATTTTATTAGCAAAATTGTTTAACCAGTTTGTCATTAAGAGGTAAGAAATGCCAAAAGCAAAAAGCGAGGCAATACTTACCAATAGAAATGTTTCGCCAAGTAACTTGCTCATAATTTCAAATTCGGTGCTGCCCACTACTTTGCGTATGCCAATTTCTTTGATACGACGTGTAACATTCAGGATAGAAAGCGCCAGCATTCCGGCAAAACTTAAAATGATTGCCAAAACAGCCCCCGAAGAAACCATGCTGAATGCACGCTCGTCTTTTTCGAATTTTGCGGTATATACATCATCAAGCGATGCGAAGGACATCATATAATCGGGGTCGAAACTTTGTATTATACTGGCTACCTGCTTTTGGTTATCCTGCGAGAAACTACCTTTAGTACGCAGATAAATAAGATAACCATAGTCAGTCCGGGATAAAACAAGCGGGTCAATCTGTTTCCCGGCATACCCGTTAAAATAAAAATCTTTAATAATGCCAGTTACTTTTACCGGCTTGCCCTTATATAAAACCTGCATGCCAGGACTAAATTGCAAATCCAGCATTTTTGCAGCTGCCTCGTTTATCAAAATGCTATTTTGGTCGTCCTGTCTGTCGGTAAAATAACGGCCTTCTTTAAGCTGAATTTGCATGGTTTCTGTAAATCCGGGCATTACACGATATTCGTTAACCGGTTTTTCATCAGGGCTGTTAAGTAAGGCTATCGATTGTCCGCTGCAACCACCACCCATACGATGTTGAGAAATACCAACACTTTGAATAAAAGGCAAACTTTCCAGTTCATTTTTTATAGAAACTACATTTTTAACCGCTTGTCCCGAGAAATCCTGAACTGCAACTACATTTTTCTCGTTGAAACCAAGAGGTACATCTTTCATATGTTTAATCTGAGCCCGGATAATAATGAGCGAGGAGATAAGTAATACAGTGATAAAAAACTGTACCAGAACCACCGATTTGGAAAGGCCTCCGTGCGTAATATTCTGGCGTTTACCTTTTAAGCCTGAAATAAGGTTTATTTTCGATAAATGAAATCCGGGATAAGTACCCGCCAATAAAACAAGCAAAATCAATATACCAACAACTGTTGCAATGCCCAAAGGTGTAAACATATCGTCAACAGCTAAAGGAAGGTTTATCATTTGCGAGAAAAAGGGCTGAACCAGAACCGTCAACCAAATTGCAGCAAGCAAAGCAAGAACGGCAATAATACCATTTTCTCTGAAAAACTGTGCAGCCAGGTTTCCCGATGTAGCTCCTGCAACTTTTCGCGAGGCTATTTCGGCAATACGTTTTTCGCCGTGCAATAAATACATGTTAACAAAGTTGATAAGCGCTATCAGAAAAATAAAAAGGGCTATCCCACTCACAATAAATAGTTGCATCCAATTGGCTTTCTGCACCATATCTTCATCTGTTTTGGTGTATAAATGGATGTTCCGCAATAACTCTGTACTGGTTTCGCTTTTTGTATCGTTCAACTTTCCACGCTGTTTCCAAACTTTCATTAACTCGTTGTTTACCGCCGCAATATTTTCTCCGGCAGTCTGCAAATTCACACCCTTTTTTATCAGGTAATACGTTTGAAATTCGAGGCTGCCCTGACTAATTATAAAATCGTTGGCCTTCATAGGCTGCAACAAATCGAATTTAAAATGCGTGGTTTTAGGCAAATCAGCCATTACTCCTGTCACAAACAAATCGGAATCATCCAAAGTCAATGTTCTTCCAACACAATCCATACTTCCAAAAAGTTTCTCCGCCGACGATCTTGTGAGTATAATATTCTTTTTACCGGCAAGTGCTTCAGAGGTTCCTTCAAGTAGCCTTACTCCGAAAACATCAAAAAATTCTTCATCGGCAAACATCACCTGCAAATCATTGAAAGTGCCCTTCTCCGCTTTTATTTTCACATCCCATCCTGGGTATAACTGAACTGCCCTCTCCACTTCGGGAACCTGCTGTGGTAACTGAGTGTAATCAGTACGCAGGCCTATTGACAGGGTATTGATACCATTTTCTCCGTGTAAAATATTACATAAACGGAGTACCCGGTTGTTGGTTGGAAAATGTTTATCGAAACTGAATTCGTACTTCAGGTAAACTGCCAAAAGCAATAATGCGCTCAGGCCAATTGCCAATCCCGGAATACTGATATAAACCAGTAGCGGGTTCCTTTTTAACATTCGGAATGCAAATTTCAAATTACTCATATCTTTAAATTTTTATTCATATCTCAGCGCCTCCACCGGATTCCTCGTCGCCGCCCGCCAACTTTGCCAACTCACCGTTAACAGAGCAATTCCCAACGCCAGTAAACCAGCAAGCGCAAATATCCACCAGCTAAGGTTGGTTTTATAAGCAAAGTTTTCAAGCCATTTATTCATAGCGTAATAAGCAATAGGCGTGGCAATTACAAAGGCGATGATTACCCATTTTATGAAATTGGTATTCAACATCGCTATTACTTCTGAGATTTTTGCCCCGCTAACTTTGCGGATGCCTATTTCTTTTATCCGCGATTGCGTTGAATATACCGCCGAACCAAATAATCCGAGGCATGATACAAGTATAGATATCAGTACAAAATATTTTAACAAGGCAAACATTTTTTTCTCTGCCCTGTAATTATTGTCAACTGCCTGGTCGAGGAAATGAAAGTCGAACGGGCTTCCCGGGGCAAATTCAGCCCACGTCGTTTTTATCGAAGCTATTGTTTTTTCAATATCCGAATCACTAATTCTTAATAAGATTACTCCATTGTTTTTTATCGATTCATCGTCATAATCCTGAACCATGTAATAAATTTGCGGCCCGATATTTTCTTTCAGTGAATAAAACATAGCATTGTCGGCAATCCCCAGAACAGTTATAGGATAATACTCCCAAAGCCTTATGTTTTTACCAACCGGGTCATCCAGCCCCATTACACGCACTGCCTCCTGGTTTAAAATCACGCCACTTTTATCGGTAGCCATTTCCGGTGAAAAATCTCTTCCACTTCCAACATTCATCCCCATGGTTTTAAAGTAATCGAACCCTACAGCCGTTGCCTCAACCAGAACATCATTGTTGGCGCTTTTGCCGGGCCAGTCAATATCATCTGTTTTGTCAGCTGTTTCAACGGGCAACGAATTTTTAATTGAAACATTTAAAACTGAATAGTCTTTAAGCACCTCTTCTTTAAACCCTTCGAAACGTTC
>JAFGGF010000123.1 GCA_016930735.1 Prolixibacteraceae bacterium | reverse complement strand
TAAACAGGAATTTCCTGCTTGTGCAGGAATAATGTGAGCTTTATGAAAGCAATTTTCCGAGGTTATCAAATTTATTATTGTAATCAGCCATCGACCTGGTAATAACCTCATAAGCTTCTTCTGCACCATACGATCCGGCAATTTCTGTGTCTTTTTGCTCGCCAGGCATGTCTTTATAAGTTAAAAAATAATGTTCGAGCCGTTGAATGACAATTTTCGGCACTTCGGAAATATCCTGAAAATGGCCGTAAACAGTATCGTTCCTGAGTACAGCGATTATTTTATCGTCAGCTTCATTGCCATCGATCATACGGAATCCTCCAATAGGCCGTGCATTAACAAGTAAGTCGCCGTGTGCCAGTGTTTTTTCAGTTAAAACACAAATATCTATAGGGTCGCCATCGCCTACGATTCCTGCTTTCCCCGATTTTTTACTACAATATTCACCTACTTTTTCACCACAAAAAGTTTGCGGGATAAAACCGTATAAAGCCGGTACAACATTGGAGAATTTTTGTGGGCGGTCGACCCGTAAATAACCACTGTCTTTATCAATTTCATACTTTACTGTATCGGTAGAAACCACTTCAATAAAAGCAGTTAATTCTTTTGGTGCGTCTTTCCCGATAAATACTCCGTGCCAGGGGTGCGATTTATAACGTAATCCCATCAACCTTCCGATTGGATCTGATAGCCTGTCTCCCATAAATTGATTTTTTTTGTTTGAAGGTTATAACGTATTCAGTTTGAAATAGTTTAACTGAATTTACGTTTTATCATAAAAAAACCGACCTCTTTTTAAGATCGGTTCTTATATTAAATTCTTCAATCTTAAGTTAAAACAGCTTCAGCTTTATTTCCGGATTTGTCAACCGAAATCACCAAAACTTTATCTCCATCCTTTATTTCTGTTTCAAAAACAAAAGGGTTGCTTTTCAATATCTGTGGTTTATGTTCGACCTGCCCTTTCATTTCACCATTTATTACAATTTCATAATGTGAAATAGCATTGTCTCCTGCAAAAGCAGTTGCCCAGGTTAATTTTCCCGAATCAACTGCCAGGTTTTGCGGTGGCGTTAATCCAACTTTTTCAATTTGAAAATAATTGGATTTGGCTTTCACCTCGTTTGCTTGTTTTTCAATCCGTTCCCTTTCCGATTCAGGCATTCCATTTGGTTCAATCTGTGCAGCATAAAAATTCTGAACCAACTGGCACTTCATCGGGTCTTCATCAATCTGCCCTATACCGATTATAGCCGTATGAACACCGGGAGTTGTCAAAGAATATTCAATTAAAGGCCTGCTTGGTAGTTCCGGTGAACCAACTTTCCGGTAAACATCGGCAGGGGCCTGTGACCAGGTTGGCTGTTTATGATACATGGCAGCGTCGGCAAAAACTTTCATGGCAATAATACCCATTCCTTTGGCTGCAGCCACTGGTATCACATTATTCTGCATACTGTATTTGGTTTTATCATTCGCATTAATGGCAACCAGCATTCCTTCCAGAATTCCGAATTCATCACGCTGGATCATTTCCATCATAACCGGCGGATCCTGATGACCCGAAAATCCAATATGTTTAATCAGTTTTTCATTTTTTGGGTTCATCCCTGTCAGGTTTGTTCCATCCCTCAAATCGCGGAGTGCAACCAATGCTCCAAAAATACCTTCAGGGTCGAGTGGTGTTTCAAGCCCTTCATATAAAACATCGATTTCCTGTTTTGTGTGGAGTGTATGGATCAGAACCATGTCGAGATAAGCCCCTTCGGGATACCAGCCGTTATTATCGCCAAATATCTGGGTGAGCGACCGCCTGATATCGTCAACAGCACATTTTACATCCGGCATTCCATTCGACCAGTTGGTAACACCCTCACGTTGAACCCAACCTGGTTTTCCCCAACGCATACAGGTTTTGCTGGTGAGCCAGATAGATTTCCGTAATTCTTCATTATAATTTTCTTCACCGGGAATTAAATCAAGCTGTTTAAATGCTTTATTATAATTCAACTGACTGTCGGCATACAGGTTTGAAGTATCAAAATAATTGATGCCAAGTTCAAAGGCTTTTAAAATAATTGGTACCGGGTCAACATCATCCGGTGTCCATTGCAACGATGCCTGGCCCCCAAGGGCTAAAGTTGTTACTTCAAAATCGAAATTTCCAAACTTTCGTTTCATGGGAACCGGCATTTTTTCGATATTACATCCACCCAACGATAACATGGAAACACCGGCAGTGGTAGCAGCTGAAACTTTTATAAAATTACGTCGCGAAACAGGGTACTTTTTTAAAGATTTCATATTATCAGGTTTAAGTTTCTTTAAAGTTATGCAATATTTTAAAATGAGTCAAAAAGAAAAATGCAGACAATTTAAAATAAGATCAGTTACAAAGCTGATAAATAATATCGTTGGCACGGCTATAACCCAGGGACGCAGACTTTTGAAAATCATCGCAGCCAGCCTCTTTATCGCCTGAATAGTATTTTGCCAGACCACGGTTAAAAAAAGCAACCGCATGATTCGGATTGATTTTAATTAATTTTGAGTAAATATCAATTGCTTCAATATAATTTTTCTGATTAAAAAAGATGCTTCCCAGGTTATTGTAGGCTTTTTCATAATCAGGTTTTAGCTCAATTGCTTTGTTAAAATCACTTTGAGCCTTTTCAAAATCCTCTGCTTTCATAAAAAGTGATCCACGATTGAAGTAAATAATCGCCTTTCCGGGCTGCAATTGAATTGCTTTTTCATAATCCTTAAGTGCTTCATCAAACCGGACCATATCCCTTAAAACATTCCCCCTGTTCACGTAAGCATCGGTATAATCAGGATTAAGTGAAATCACTTTTGAAAAATCGTCGTAAGCCTTATTATATTCTTTTAAATCCATAAGGACATTTCCCCTGTGAATATATGCATTGATGTATTCCGGATCAATCTCAACGGCTTTATTCAAATCGTTTAATGCCTGTTCGTACTGACCTGTATTCATCAGGACATATCCGCGGTTAACATATGCCTCAATATAATCAGGTTTTAAGCCAATTGCCTTTGAATAATCATCAATTGCCTCCTGATTTTTGTTTTCTTCCATGTAAAAATGCCCCCTGTTGTAGTAGGCATAATAAACAGTCGGATATTTCTTTATAACATCGTCCCAAAGCGACAAATTATCTTTCCAGATTTTACCTCCTGCATGTGTGTTTATTGAAAAGAAAACAGCAAAAATCCCAAGTACTATAATCGAAACAGTTTTTTGTCTTTTATTCCATAATAAATTAAAACCTTCTGCTGCGAGGTAAAAAATTCCGATTGAAGGCAGGTAAAAATACCGGTCGGCCATAATTGCCCTTCCGGTAGGAAGCAATTGCAGCACAATAAAAATCATCGCTGCAAAAAAACCAATACTAAAAATGATTTTTCTGGTATATCTGCGCGAATAAATTGTGAATACAATCAGGCCAATAAGTATTATCAGATACAAATAATAATGTACCGGAATATTTTCAGGATAAGGGTAAAAAGCGCTAAGTTTTATTGGAAGGACCGTATTTATCAGGTAACTGATAAAACCGTATCCGGCAAAAACTACCCGTTCCAGGATTGAGTATTCATCCAGGTAATTAAATGCTGTCCCTGTGCTTCTGAATTTGATTGCCAATATGCCTGCTCCTAGAGAAATCAGGAAAAATGGTATTTTTTCAAAGATTGATGTAAGTGTTGTTTTACGGTTTTTAAAATAATCGATCAGAATTAAAACAAGCGGCAACATAATTACCGATGATTTCGAAAGCAATGAAATTATAAAAGACAGCAGAGAAATAATATAAAATGCTTTCTTATTCTGCTGCAAATAAGACAAATAGCATATTAATGAAAAAAGAAAAAAAGCTGTACTGTAAAGGTTGCTTCCTCCCGAAGCCCACGCAACACTTTCGACCTGCATGGGATGAATACCAAACAATAAGGCAGTAATTGCTGCCAGTTGCCAATTTTTATTTAACAATTTAACAAACCAAAATACCAGGACAATATTTATTAAATGAAAAACCACGCTGGTTATATGAAATCCTGCCGGATTTAATTCACTGAGTTTATAAATTACAGAATTGATCAGGTCGGTTACGGGGGCGTAGTTTATATCACTGAAGTTGCTGAAAATAGTTTTAATCCCTTCCCATGAAAAATTCCGGATAAAAGCATTATTAATGATAAATACCACATCGTCAAAGGCAAAACCATTTTTAAGCGATGGCAAAAAAGCTAAAAATGTTATAATGCAGATTGCTGACAGTACAATAATTTGAAATCCCAACCCGAAAAACTGAACAGGTTTGGAATGACAGTTTTCATTCAGCTTTTTCCTTTCCATAAACGATAAAAGAATTTTGTATAAAAATATAGAAATTCTGTAAAGAGAATATTTTTTAGCTAACCGGACTTTTAAAAACAGGAATTAAATTGTCATAAAAATGTTGCTAAGAATAACCGCAAATTCTGATTATAGGCGCTAATATTCTCTACACTCCACATCTCCTTGTTCAGACTCCTGTAATGAATTGATTCTGATGATGGTGCCATTGCATTTGCCTTTTTGCCGCCAAACTTGCCTTACTGCAGATGTAAAGATGACAAATCCGTACTAACAAGGTTTTCATTTCTTTAATTATCTGCCCACTATCTTTCCGAGAAATTCTCTGGCTAATTTTACCTGGTTATCGACATAACTGATACCTGCACGGGTATGGTCTTCATTTAAAACCGGGTGGCACAGTTCAAATGTAAAATAACCATTATAACCAATTTCATCCATTAACCCGATATAGTGTTCGTAATCCGGATTTTTGCCACCGGCATAATAATCCAAAATCACCGGAACAACATTCCCATCCTTGTTGCGGTAATATTCGCCGCCAAAATGGGAATGCACCTGAAGATCTCCAACAGTCCTTACGGCATTGGCCACATAATCTTTATCAAGATTGTCCATTATCGGCAGGTCGAGGCAAATTTTCAACCAGGGGGAATCGACCTCTTTAACCAGGTCGTAAGTATCGCGCCATGTTTTAATCAGCGGCGCATGGTTCTGCAGAGCCATTATTACTCCAAACTCTTCGCCGAAACGAGCAGCTTCTTTCAGGCTGTCTTTAACGAAATTCCATCGGTCGAGCCTCGTGGCAAACGGGTACTGCCGCTCAAAAGTATAAAAATTACCTCGGGTAAGATCGTAAGTTCCCACGCCTTCATGGATTACAACACCCGGCCATGCCGCAAAAAGCCTCACGATTTTAGCACCGAGGTCTTTTGCAAGCCTGGCTGTTTCACGAACCATAAGAAGCTGGCATTCGCGATGTTCAGGAACCGGGCTTGAAAAATCATTGTTTGCAGCAACGGCAGGTATTTCAAGCCCATTTTTTAAAAGTGCATTAACCATTTCATCTCTCCTGCGTTTATCCAGGTCGAGAGGGCATCCCATCGGCCGTTTGTTATCGAGTTCCACACCATCAAATCCATAATCTTTGGCCCTCTTACATAATTCTTCAAAACTTAAGGCAGACCCTTCATACCAAATGCCTCCGTATGAGATAGAGTATAGTCCGAGTTTGATGGTAGAATTTCCTGCGTTTACAGGTTTCGTTTTTACATGGTCTTCTGCAAAAGCATTTTTTACATTACCAAGTACTGCCACCCCTGCAGCAGCTCCCGATGTTTCAATGAATTTTCTACGGTCCATGGTTTTAAGTTTAGTTATTGGTTGATCAGAAAGTTATTTTTCTCCTAAAAGATAATAAAAATTACATTTAAATTTTGTGCCTACTATCTGAATATTGCCTCCTGAGACTCAAACTACCCCTCGTTTGTATCGAGAGTAGAAATTGCCTACTGCGACTGATTACTGATTACTTTCCTATCCTCCCCAATTCTCACGATCCAGGCTTCTGTAGTGGATTGCTTCCGAAAGATGGTGGCTCTGAACTCTTTCCTCACCTTCTAAATCAGCTATGGTGCGTGAAACTTTTAAAATCCGGTCGTAAGCACGTGCCGATAAGCCCAGTTTGTCCATAGCATTTTTGATCAGTTCCATACTGGCTTCATCCAGTTCCACAAATTTACGGATCTGCTTCGAGCTCATCTGGGCATTGGCATAAACACCTTTAAATTCTTTAAATCGTTCAGCCTGTATCTGGCGGGCTTTGTTTACACGTTCCCTCACCGTTTCACTGTTTTCAGATCTGCTCATTTCCGAAAGTTCACGGAACGGAACCGGCACCACTTCAAGGTGAATATCAATCCGATCGAGCAGTGGACCGGAAATACGGTTCAGGTATTTCTGCACCATGCCCGGAGCACAAACACAATCTTTAGTCGGGTGGTTGTAATATCCGCATGGGCAGGGATTCATACTTGCAACCAGCATGAATGATGCAGGATATTCCACAGAGAATTTTGCACGCGAAATAGTAATATTCCGGTCTTCCAATGGCTGGCGCATAACTTCCAGTACAGCCCGTTTGAATTCAGGAAGTTCATCCAAAAATAAAACACCATTATGAGCCAGTGAAATTTCTCCCGGCTGAGGGTAATTCCCCCCTCCTACCAAAGCTACATCAGAAATTGTGTGGTGAGGGCTGCGGAACGGACGTTGGGTCATAAGCGAAGTTTCCCTGTCGATCTTTCCGGCAACCGAATGGATTTTAGTGGTTTCCAGTGCTTCCTTTAACGTAAACGGGGGAAGGATCGTTGGAATCCGTTTTGCCAACATAGTCTTACCCGATCCGGGAGGACCTACTAAAATTATGTTATGACTTCCGGCTGCTGCAATCTCTAAAGCACGTTTAACATTTTCCTGACCTTTCACATCTGAGAAATCCAATTCGGCATTATTTACTCTTGCATAAAACTCGGCACGTGTATCGACAAAGGTTTGCTCCAATTCGATTTCATCGTTAAAAAAAGCAACCACTTCATTTATATTTTCTACACCAAAAACTTTCAGCTTATCTACCACTGCGGCTTCGCGGGCATTTTGTTTAGGCAGGATAAATCCTTCGAAGCCTTCTTTCCGGGCATTGATTGCTATGGGTAAAACTCCTTTAATGGATTGCAAATTCCCATCAAGCGAAAGTTCACCCATAATTATATATTTACTGAGTTTATCCGAATTGATTTGTTTTGAAGCTGCCAAAACTCCGATTGCCAAAGGCAGGTCGTAAGCCGAACCTTCCTTGCGGATATCTGCAGGGGCCATGTTTACAATGATTTTAAACTTGGGCCATTTATACCCGTTAACCCGTAAAGCCGACTCAATACGCTGCTGGCTTTCTTTTACAGCACTGTCGGGGAGGCCAACCAACATAAACTTGATTCCGCGGGTTACATCAACTTCAATGGTAATGGTTTCTGCATCAATTCCGAATACTGCGCTTCCGAAGGTTTTAACTAACATCGTTTGGATATTTGAGCTATTTCTTTTTTAAATTTAAGGATAATGTTCCGAAAAAAATAATATTCGGATTGTTTCATGCAAATTTGACCAAACTTATTAGGAATTGAAAAATTGTCTTCTCAGGTTTTTATTCCTTGAAAAAACATCAATTCATCGAACTTACTCCACAAATTAGCGTGAATTTATCGAATTGGATCACACTTTTTTTAATCGATTTTGATGAGATACATTGAAAAATGCTTTTTCAATAGAAATCTGAATCGCTATATTTGAGCTAACTGAAAAATACTTATGTCCGCGAAATCACGCATTCTGAATATTCTTTTCTGGTCGGTTGTTTCGGCAGCATTTATTGGTCCCGGAACCATCACCACTGCAGCCAAATCGGGAGCCGAGTTTGGCACTGGTCTGTTGTGGGCTTTGCTGTTTTCTACCCTTGCCTGCCTGGTTTTACAGGAAGCCGCTGCCAGGCTGACTATTGCTTCGGGAAAAAATCTGGGGCAGGCCATTGCTTTTCAGTATGAAAAGAAAAAATCAAAGCTGGTAGTTCTGATCCTTGTAATGGGAGCTATTGTAGTTGGAGCAGCTGCTTACGAAATGGGAAATATTATAGGCGCTGTTGCCGGAACCCGATTAATATTTAATCTGGATGCATGGACTTTAGTACTTATTATTGCGGGACTGGCAGCTATGGTTCTCAGCATTCCATCATTAAAAATTATTTCAACGATAATGGGAATTGTGGTAGCTATCATGGGAATTATTTTTCTGATCACTTCTTTTATGGTTGAAATGCCTTTGGCAGAAATTATTAAAGGAGCTTTCATCCCTTCCATTCCAAAAAAAGCGGGAGCCGGATTACTCATCCTCGGTCTTATCGGAACAACCATTGTCCCCTATAACCTTTTCCTCGGTTCGGGAATCATAAAAAAAGGGCAGGGAATAAAAGAAATGCAATTTGGAATTTCGATTGCAATAATTTTAGGAGGAATTTTTTCAATGGCAGTATTGATTGTCGGAACCTCTGTAATCGGAACTTTTTCTTTTGAAAACCTTGCCGAAACACTGGTTCAAAAGATCGGTCCGGCCGGAAAATACATGCTCGGTTTTGGATTGTTTGCTGCCGGATTTACTTCAGCGGTTACTGCACCACTGGCTTCGGCAATTACCATTAAAAGTGTTTTTGGAAACAGAAACCAAAAAAAATGGGAAACAAATTCATGGAACTTCAGACTGGGTTGGATACTGGTTTTAATTGCAGGGATCATTTTTGCAATTACAAATGTTAAACCAATTCCGGCAATTATCCTGGCTCAGGCTTTAAACGGATTTCTGTTACCCTTTGTAAGCATCTTTCTTTTTATTTCCATCAACAATAAAAATCTGATGAGAGAAAGGTTGGTTAATCCATTATGGCTCAACGTTGCAACAATACTGATCATTGCAATTACCATAGTGATCGGATTAAATAATGCTGCAAAAGCAATGTTCAATATTTTTATACCGGCACAAAATCCGGGAAATTGGTTATTGATTGTAATAATTATACTTTCTGTAATTATTTCAGGTGGAGTTTGGATAAAAACAATGAGGAAAAATAAATCGGGATTGTGAAAAGAAATTACAAGATATATATTGATACCGGCGGTACTTTTACCGATTGTATCGGGATTGACAATGATGGGCAAAGCTATCGGCAAAAAGTTTTAAGCAACGGAAGTTTGCGCGGAACTATTGTTGAAAGAATTTCAGATAATTCTTTTAAAATTTCTGAATCGTGGAATCTTACAAAAGATATTCTTAAAAACTTTAAATTCAGTATTTTACAATCAGACATTAAAAGTATAGTCCAGAAATATAATGTAAAAAACAAGGTCCTATATCTTTACAATTCTTTTTCTGAATTTGAAATTCCGATTGGGTCAAATTTTGAAATCTCTTCGGGTGAAGAGGCTCCGGTTTTGGGTACAAGGCTCATCACACAAACGGCATTGGATGAAGATTTTCCTGACCTGATATTTAAACTCGGATCAACCAAAGGCACCAATGCTTTGCTTGAAAGAAAGGGTGCAAAAACATTGCTGATCATTACCAAGGGCTTTCGCGATTTGCTGGAAATAAGCGACCAGGCACGTCCCGATATTTTTGCCATGGAAGTTAAAAAGCGAAAGCAAATTACCAATCAAATTCTGGAAGTGGATGAACGAATAAATGCCAAAGGGAATATTTTAAAGCCGCTGAATACTGATGAATTAAAGAGTCAAATTCGGCCGCTTTTAAATCAGGGAATTGAATCGGTTGCAATTACCCTGATGAATTCCTATTTAAATCCGGTTCATGAGTCGGAGATTAAAAAAATATTAACTGAATTTGGAGTAAAATTTAATTCAACTTCTTATGAATTGTCGCCTCTTATTAAAATATTGAACAGGGCTGAAACTACAGTTGTTAATGCCTACCTTTCTCCTATAATTCATAGCTATGTTGATCGGATTTCAGAAAAGATCGGAAACAGGGTATTCCACATCATGACCAGCGCCGGTGGATTGGTCCATGCTAAAAAATTTCATCCGAAAGACAGTTTGCTGAGTGGTCCTGCCGGGGGAGTTGTAGGCGCTTCAATCATTGGTGAACAATCTGGTTTTAAAAAACTGATCACATTTGACATGGGTGGAACCAGCACCGATGTTTCGCGGATTGACGGAGGATTTGATTACAGGTATGAACTTGAAGTTGGTGATGCCCGTATTAACAGTCCGGCAATTGCCATTGAAACAGTGGCAGCAGGAGGTGGATCTGTTTGCTGGTTCGATGGGTATAAACTGTGTGTCGGACCTGAAAGTGCGGGAGCATTTCCGGGACCAGCCTGCTATGGCGCCGGTGGTCCGTTAACCATTACCGATGTAAACCTGCTTGCCGGAAGGCTGGATCCCAGCCGGTTTGGAATTCCGGTTTTTAAAAAAGCTGCCGAAGAGAAATTGAAAAACCTGATTAATGAAATCTTGAATAAATCAGGTATTAAAAATTCCCAAGAAATAATCCTGAATGGTTTTATTGATATTGCCAATGAAATAATGGCTGGAGCCATCCGGAAAATTTCCATATCGAAGGGCTACGACCCAAAAGATTATACATTGGTTGCTTTTGGAGGTGCAGGAGGCCTTCACGCCTGCGATATGGCGGAAATACTTGGTATTAAAACCATTCTCCTCCCAAATGATGCAGGATTGTTAAGTGCTTTCGGAATCGGGAATGCCCGGATTGAAAGGTTTGCCGAGAGGCAGGTTCTATCTGATTTAAAATTTATTGAGCCCGAAATACCTTCGATATTAAAAGAATTGGAAATAGAAGCTTTTAATCTGATGGCTCCTGAAGGAATTCCTACAGATCGGGTGGAAATCAGGCAGCAAATGCTTTTTATGCGGTTAAAAGGGCAGGATTCCAATCTGGAAATTATTTATGATCCTCAAAAAGACCTTGAAAAACAGTTCTTCAAATTATATCAAAAAAGGTACGGGCATGTGGTTTATAATCGTCCAATCGAAATAGAAGCTGCCCGTGTAATCGTTTCAACAAAAGCCAGTGAGGTAAAAAGTCATTCATCTGTTTCAGAAAAAAAACAGGCAAAACCGAATCATTTTCTTGATAATTCGTCACCGGTTTTTTTAAGGGAGAAAACCAATCCCGGTTCATTTTTTACAGGACCTTCACTTTTCCTTGATAAATACAGTACAACCTATGTTAAATCGGGTTGGGAATTGGCAATCGATGAATACAATACAGCCATTCTTTCTCAGTTCGAAATAAATAAAAAGCCGGATTACAGCCAATCAAAAGAAACAGAACTGGAGCTTTTTACCAACCGTTTTATGGCTATTGCTGAAAATATGGGAGCCATGCTTCAGCGAACTGCCCTTTCGGTAAATATTAAAGAAAGGCTCGATTTTTCATGTGCTTTACTTGATGCAGACGGATATCTGGTTGCCAATGCCCCACATATTCCCGTTCATCTTGGGAGCCTGGGTGTTTGTGTCCGATCGCTAATCCAGAATTTTTTGTTTGAAGAAGGAGATACCATCGTTACCAACCATCCTGCATTCGGAGGATCGCATTTGCCCGATGTAACTGCTGTAACTCCTGTTTTTTATAAAAAAGAACGGATTGGTTTTGTAGTGAACCGGGCACATCACAGCGAAATTGGCGGGATCAGCCCCGGATCGATGCCGCCCAATGCTAAAAACCTGGAAGAAGAGGGAGTAGTTATTTCTCCGTTTTTTCTGGTTAAAAAAGGAAAGGTCAATTGGGATGGAATGGGAAAAATTCTGACTGAAGGGAAATATCCAACCCGATCGATCAAAGAAAATTTAGCCGACTTGAATGCTGCCCTTGCTGCCAACAAAAACGGAGAACTGGCATTCCTTTCAATGATCAGTAATTACGGGATTAAAAAGGTCAATTTATATCTGAAACTATTAAAAGAACATGCTGCAAATAAAATGCGCGATGCCCTACGGAAATTCCCAAATGGGAATTATTCTGCTGTTGAATTCCTTGATGATGGGACAAAACTTTCAGCTAACATTCAGCTTAAAGATGGATTATGCAGGATTGACTTTAGCGGCACTTCCGGTGTTCATCCCGGAAATATGAATGCAACTGAAGCTGTTGTAAACAGTGTTACTATATATGTTCTACGTCTTTTACTTAATGAGCCTATCCCCTTAAATGACGGTTTGCTTAACCCGGTTGAATTACAAATTCCACGGGGATTATTGAATCCTGAATTTTCTGGGGATCTGAAAAAATGCCCGGCAGTTGTAGGGGGGAATGTTGAAATAAGCCAGCGC
>JAFGGF010000122.1 GCA_016930735.1 Prolixibacteraceae bacterium | reverse complement strand
ATTCAGCACCAATGCCGAATATTTTACAATGCCCGAAACCGGAGTTATCCTGCCCATGCCCGAAAATATGAGTTATGCCGAAGGGGCTACTTATGGCGACGGGCATATTACATCATATAATTTTCTTAAAAAAATTGCCCACGTTAAACCGGGTCAAAGCGTTTTAATAAACGGGGCTTCGGGAAGCCTGGGAACAGCAGCAATACAAATTGCCAAATATATGGGTGCCAAAGTCACCAGTGTATGCAGCACACAGAATGTTGGACTGGTTAAATCGCTGGGCGCTGATTTTGTGATTGACTACACTAAAAAAGATTTCACCAAAGTGAAAGAAACCTATGACGTGGTTTATGATACCATCGGAAAAAGTTCCTTTTCAAAAAGCAAAAACATCCTTTCCGGTTCAGGTTTGTATGTTTCGCCTGTACTCAAATTTTTGTTGTTTTTGCAGATGATGTGGACGTCAATGCTTAGTAAAAAGAAAGCCAAATTTGCCGCAACAGGTTTGCGGAAAGATGAAGAATTAAAAAGTATGCTCACTGAGTTGGTGGAAGTTTTTACAGAAGGGCACCTGAAAACCGTTATCGACCGGCAATACCCACTTGAAAAAGTTGCTGAAGCTCATACGTATATTGCCTCGGGCCACAAAAAAGGAAATGTAGTAATTATTGTTCAACCTTAAAAAACAGAAAAATGAAAACAGAAAGAAAATCTGCATTAATAGCTGGCTTCGCCCTAATCTTGATGGCTGTTGCAGCAGCATTCTCATTTGGATATGTCCACAACTTGCTTGTTGTACCGGGAAACACTGAAATCACAGTAAATAACTTACAATCGTCAGGCTTGCTTTTTAAAGCTGAAATTATGGGTTGGACTTTAATCCTGATCCTTGACATGGTTGTTGCCTGGGCTCTTTATAACTTTTTCAGAAATGAAAACAGAAAACTCTCAGCTGCCATGGCATGGCTGAGAATCGTCTATTCAGGTGCTTTAGGGATTGCCATTTTTAATTTCTTTCAAATCCTGAAAGTTTTAAACGGGAATTCAGCCATTGCTGATAAAACAATAAATCAACAGGTAATCACACATTTCCAGTCGTTTGAAAACACTTGGTCTTTAGGTTTAATAATATTCGGGTTTCATTTATTATTACTTGGATTTCTGGTATTAAAATCAAAAAGAATCCACCTCTTTTGGGGAATCCTGCTGGTTTTTGCAGCTGTTTCTTACATCTTAATCCATAGTGCCAAACAACTTTTTCCCGAATTTGAAAGCCTGATAAAAACCATGGAAATGATTTTAATGCTGCCGATGACTTTAGGAGAGGTTGGCTTTGCAATTTGGTTAATCATCCGGGGCGGAAAACCAAAAACATTATACCGTAAAATACAAAAAACAGAAACAGAATTTTAGAACTCAAAGCCATGAAAACTATTCAAACAAAAAATACTATTAAAACCAATGCCCGGACTGCGGGTGTGTTGTACCTGATCGTTATTTTGGCCGGGTTGTTCAGCGAACTTTTTGTCCGTTCGGGAATTATTGTCCCGGGCGATGCAATGGCTACTGCCGAGAAAATTGCAAAAAATGAGTTGTTGTTTCGTTTTGGGTTTATCAGCGACTTGATTATGGCCATAAGCGACGTAGGGCTCGCCTTGCTTTTTTACCTGCTTTTAAAATCGGTTAACCAGGGGATTTCCCTTTTAGCTGCATTTTTCAGGTTGGCACAGGCTACTGTAATCGGGATTAATTTGCTGAATTATTATTTGCCCTTGTTGCTCCTTGGTGACGACTTTTACCTCAACAGTTTTTCCGGCGAACAGTTAAATTCATTGTCGTTACTTTTCCTGAATGCCCATTCCTACGGCTACCTTATCAGCGGAGTGTTTTTCGGAATCAGTTGTATTTTACTTGGCATTTTAATTTTTAAAGCTGAGTATTTTCCAAAGTGGCTCGGGATTTTAGTGTCCTCTGCCGGAATCAGTTATTTGATCGATTGTTTTGTCAGTTTTCTCTTTCCTGAACTTTCTTCAACCAGTGAAATATTGGTTATGACTGTAGCCGTGGTTTCAGAATTGACACTGTGCCTGTTCCTTTTTTTAAAGAGGCGTAAATTTGAAAAACACAGATGTGGCAACGATTAAACAATAGTTAAATTTAAAATTGATTAAATCGGATATACTTTAAAATGAAGATGGGCAATCATGATAAAATATTCATGATTGCTTTTTGTTTATAACCTGAATTTTCAGCTTAATTCTTTACATACTCAAACCAGTCATAGTCAGCAGCAGCTTTCGACGCTTTCCCATTGCCGGTAGCATACAATCCAACATAAACACCGGTAAAACCACCGGCTGTTTCAGTACTTAAAAAGCGAGCGTCAACCTGTTCGATCTTTTTGTAATCATCGTTCCCCTGAGAACAGAAGAATGAATAGGTGTTTTTATCTCCTTTAATTTGCAGGTTAACCGGACCCGATTTAAGTACTACCGGATCGGATTCATAGATGATTGAGCCAAACTGAAGTTTTACTATCAGAATCCGCTTGTTTTTAATTTTGCTGATAACAAGGTCGAAATGGGTTCCGTTATTAAGAAGGATAATCCCGGCTTCTTCGTTATCGCTTCCGGGATTAAAATCCAATTGAGTAGTAATTGTAAAAGTAAAATCCTCGATTCGCCTGCCGACAAATGTTGATGTTTTATTTATGTTGATAGTTTCCGCGGTTCCTCTTAACCGTAGAAATCCTTTTTTTGCATCTATAGAAAAATTATCGGATTCGGGATACTGAATATAATTCCATTCAAGCCCCAATGGTTGGTCAAAATCAATACGTACCGGTTTTTCCTGGTAGGATTTTAACGGAAGGGTGGGGCAGGTCATTTTTTCAAACACAACACCATTGCCATTTACAACAGGCCAGCCGTTTTTTGGCCATGAAACCGGAGCCAGGCAGGTTTCGCGGCCAAGCAGGTGATGGACAGGGTAAGAAATGGTTCGGTAGCCATGAAAAACAATCCACCATGAGTCGTCGTGAGCCTGAATTATATCGGCATGCCCCACTCCCTGTATCGGGCTTTGTTGGCCGGCAGCATTGGCATGGGCAAGAATCGGGCTTGCAGGGTTTTCGGTGTACGGTCCCCAAATGTTATGGCTTCGGGCAATGGTTTCTGAATGGGCTTCTTCGGTACCACCTTCGGCTGCCATAAGGTAGTAAAATCCATCCTTTTTATAAATATGCGGACCTTCTGCATAGCGCCCTCCGGTTCCATTCCAGATTTTTTCTCCTTCGGTTAATAATTTACCGGCTTCCAGATCAACTTCAAAAAGATTAAATTCAGAAGAAATGATATAACTTTTCCCGTCTTCATCCCAGAAGAGGTCGGGGTCAATTCCCGGAACTCCACTTAACCAAACCGGATCGGACCAGGGGCCTGCCGGATTTGTAGCAGTTACATAAAAATTTCCTCCCCCTGTTATGTTGGTTGTAATCATATAAAATATGCCCTCATGATACCGTATGGTAGCAGCGTATATATTAATTCCCCTGGGAATCTGTTCCTTACGATCCAAACAGTATCCTATCAAATCCCAGTTTACAAGGTCCTTGCTGTGATAAACCGGAACTCCGGGAAAATATTCAAAGGTGCTTGTAATCAGGTAGTAGTCATCGCCTACCCGGCAAATACTAGGATCGGAATGAAAACCCGGAATTACGGGATTATGAAAAGTTGCCGGTTCATCCGGCCCCGGAGGTGCTGCAAATGGATTCTGCCTTACCAGCCTTGAATTATTCTGGGCAATTGAATGAAATGTTATGGCAAGTAACAGAATGGCAATAAGATTTTTCATGCGAAATTTTTATTTATTATTATGTTATACCAATTCTGGCAATATTGAAAGTAATTGTTCAAATATAAAAAAAATCATGTATTGCCGGATTTATAAAATCCGGATCAATGAAAGGTTATTTCATTAAAACTATTTTTTGAGTAATTGTATACTTTCCGGTTTGTAATTTACAGAAATAAATTCCATCGGCGAGGGAATTCCTGTTAAAATGAAAGGTATGTATTCCCCCAGGTAAGGGTGCATGTACAAGAGTGCTTGTTTTTGAACCTGTTTGGTTATATATTTCCAGTGAAACAACATCAGGTGCCGATATTTGAAATTCAATTGTAGTATTTGCGCTAAACGGATTGGGAAAACAATGTAAAGCAGGCAAATCATCCAACACGGCAATTTGTTTTGTATGCATAAGTTTATCTCCGGAATCAAGTAAAAGAAACTGAACCGAGCGTGCCGGAGAATCAACCAGAATATCATCTTCAATAAAATATGCTTTGGCCGGAATATTTTCAAGATTCTCCCGGGGGCCCCATTGGGTTCCTGAAGGGCTTTCATCGTTTATGGAAACATAAAACGAAAAATCGCCATTGTCAGAACCACCGGTCAGAGTGTAGCAATAATACTTTTCTCCGACAGGTATGTCAGTTGGTTTAATACTTACGATCCGGTCTGTTGTACCTTTATTTACAATAACCACTCCTGTTTCTCCCGATGCAAATTTGGATGCATAGGCCAGTATATTTGAGTTGTTTGAAGATGTGGATACTGCATGGTCTCCGGTAAATTTCTGCTGGTAATAGGCATAATAAAAATCAGGCCTGGGCTGCCATCGTAAACTGGTGTTATCGCCATCATAGAACATTCCCGATTCTCCGGTTACCAATAACCATCGTGCAGCAAGCCCGTAATTGTTTTCTATAAATTCATTAAACAGAATAACAGCCTGAATTCCATTGATAAATGAAACTGTCATCTGAGGATTGCTGTCGTTGTGATTCATGTTATATTCGGTAACAGCAACAGGTTTATAGGATGCATTTTTATTTTCGATATCTTGTCTGATAAATTCAATATTTTTTTGTGGTTCAGAAAGCGCAGCAGATAATACATTATTAACCGTTGCTCCCGAACCATAATAATTGTGCATGACATAAAAATCGGCGGCATCGCCAACTTCTCTGAAAAAACCTTCATTCCATTTTCTGTCTGGTGAATTCCAGCTGTCAGTGCCGTCAAAATGCAAAACCTGACCACCGATATAAATTTCCGCACCAATTTCTGTGGCAGCAGCCCGCATGGAATCGGCAAAGATTTTAAAATGTTTACCGTATAATTCTCCGGTTATAACCTTTGGCTGGTCATCTTTGTTTGTTGATGTATCAATCATCCAGCCTGCTTCCCAGGGACCGGCGTTTTCATTTCCGATTTCCCAGAACTTAGTCCTTCCGTTATCAAAGCGCACCCATTCGGCAGCCATATGGGCTGCCTGTTCAGCAGGTTTTTCACTGAGGCCGTATCTGGCGTAGCCATAATTGATGGAAATTAAACCCTGGGAACCGGTTTCTTCCCGCATTTTGTAGTAATTCGCGGTGGTGGTTGGCCAGTCGTTTTTCCCCGAAATTGCGTAGAATTTTGTTTTTTTACTTGTGGTTCCATCATAAATCGAATCCGGAATGTCTGCCGGGTTCCCGTTCCAGAAAAATATATCGGCCCAGCTGCCACCGGGAAAACGGATAAGAGAAGGATTGAGTGTTTGAACGTTATTTAACAAAACCGGATCGTTGGTAACATTGCCCACCCAAACCGCCCAGGCATTTCCGAAAATATACCTGGATATCTTTGACAAGGTATCAGCATATATTTTTACTGTAACATTCGGTGCTTCCAGGGTTTTGTCTGCAAGTTCAAAAACCGGGATTGTTGCCGATTTGGGCTCAAAATCATTTAAAAAACAATTGGTTTCGTTTTGTCCGTTTACGAATAAAACGTTTAAGCAAATTATACAAAATATAAAAAAGAGAATTTTTATTCTTTGAAAATTCATAATTCAGATGGTTGAGTTATTGAAGGCAATGATATAAAATTATTTTCAGGAATGATAATGAACCGAATTTTAAAATTCGAATTCCTGCCGTTCCAGTCCGAATGGTTCCTCCAGTCGGGTCGTCAAACGGGGATACAGACCGGAAAGGAGGTATTCCGGAATTTCACAGATGCTTTCATATATTTTTAATTCGTAAATATCTGAATAAAACAGGGGACTGTTTTTACAATATGCTTACAAATCTGTATTTTCCGGAACCCAGTTTATATATAGCTTTTCCGTTTTCAAAATCAATTAAACTGCACCCGTTTTCATCCAAAACATCACGTTCCGATTTTGCCGACACGGTTGCTATAAATCACTTGCCCGTTATTTACTTCCCATTTGCTGTTAATTCTGCCATACATTGAATCGTAATATCCTTCCGCCGGCGTCATTTCTCCGGGGAGGTCTCAGGTGTGGGTTGAAGAATAAATCGCTGGAATCAGGGCCCATCACGCTGAATTCCCAGGGAATATGCAATCATCCACTGGCCGACTGCGCCGAAGGAATAATGGTTAAAGGATTTCATGCTGTTATTGCCGCCAAATCCGTTTTCCACGGTATGGCCATTCAGACGTTCCCAAATGGAAGTCGCTCCCAGATCGATGGAGTATAGTTAGGATGGATATTTGTCATTTTGTAATATATTGTAAGCAGGTTTGTTGTAGCACTTATCGGAAAGAGCTTTGCTGATCCAGGCAGTTCCGATAAATCCTGTCATTAAGGAATACTCCGTATGAACAACTGCGCCGTCATCTGTATTTTCCCGTTCAACCGTCTGCGCCAGGTTTTGAGCCATTTGCTGAATCTTATTGTTATGAAAAGTGCCAAGTGCCAGTACAACATCATATGAAGTTTGAGTATTGGCAACTTTATATCCGGATTTGGCTGCCCGGAGTGAACCAAATTCACCACCACCCGTCAAAGCCAGAGTTTTACCATTTTCATTTACAAACGTATTATTAGAAAAGTCTTTTCTTTCCTGATATATTTTTTTAAAACGAACAACATCTTTAGTATAGAAGCTTTATCGTTTGCTAAGAACTTTATTTTCATATTTTTGAATTTCTTCAATATAATCAGTCCCAACAGGTACAACTTCCTGCAAACAGTAATAATCCCAGACGGCACCGAAAGGCATGGTTTTTAATTCTTCCAGCATAGCCAGTCGTTCAAAATATTTACCTTCTTCTTCCAGTTTTATGAGTTGTTCGGTTGGTTCCAGGGCCGCGATCAGGAAAGCCTTCATGGCTGCACGGGTACCGGTAACATAGGCACCGATTCGGTTAATGGATGCATCAAAAAAATCCAAACCGATGTTTACCCTGCTGAGGAAATCGTTGCGCATGATCTCCGATGCAATTAATTGTACGTCTTCGTTAAGCGTAACAACATGGTCGGAGTCCCAGTGGATAGGGCGTGTTACATGTAAAAGAATTTCATCAACAAACTGAAGAACCGACGAAATTTTATCTCCCACCTGTTCTGTAGGGTGGAAGTGCCCGTTATCGAGGCAAATCAGAATGTCGTTTTTAATTGCATAACCCAGGTAGAAATCATGTGAGCCAACTGTCATCGACTCAAAACCAATCCCGAATAACTTGCTTTCAACGGCATCTTTCATATACTCTTTCGGGTATTTTTTTTTCAGAGCTTCATCCAGTGATTTTTTTAAAAGTATACGGTAACCATTTCTGTCAATTGGTGTATCTTTTGAACCATCCGGGATCCAGGTGTTGTGTACACATGGTGTTCCCAGTTGTTTCCCGATTTCTGCTGAAATTGCACGGCAGCGTTTTACATGTTCAACCCAGAATTTGCGATTTTCTTCGTTTTTACTTGAAAGGGTAAAACCGTCTGCAGCACGGGGGTGTGAAAAGCAGGTAGCATTAAAATCCATCCCGATTCTCTGAGCCTTGCACCAATCGATCCAGCTTTGAAAGTGTTTAACTTCAATCTGGTCGCGGTCGACAAATTCGCCACTAAAATCACCATAAATGGCGTGCAGGTTCAGCCTTTGTTTGCCGGGAAGTAAAGACAATACTTTATCCAAATCGGCACGAACCTGAGCAATAGTCGAGGCTTTGCCTGGGTAATTGCCGGTTGCCTGTATTCCTCCTGAAAGCTCATTGCCGGTTGTTTCAAAACCGCCAACATCGTCGGTTTGCCAGCAATGTAACGAGATGTTTACATCCTTCATTTTTGAAATGGCAGCATCAGAATCCACACCTATTACTGTGTATTGTTCTCTGGCAATTTCGTATGCTTTATTTATGAGTTCTGAATTATTCATAGCAATTTTATATTTTGATTTACATTGAATTGCCGATTCCCACCAGAAATACTGAAGCAATAATTACGGATATCCCGATAATAATTGTCCACTTGGTTTTTGGTGCAACACCCATCCATTCTTTGCGGTAGATTCCCCACATATTGGCAGTAAGTATTATGGTTGACATATGCAATATCCATGAGCTTGCACCATTGCCCAGTTTGCTTTCACCCATTCCGTAGAAAAAGAACTGCAGGAACCAGGTTGTACCGGCCAGTGCCGAAAACAAAACATTTTTGGCAATAGGAGTTGAGGTATTGACAAAATCGCCGTATGACCGGTTTTTCAGGCTGAGGATGGTTGTCCAGATAAGGTTGGTAGTCAATCCCCCCCATAAAAGGACGACATAAGTAACATTGTTCTGGTACAAGGGATTAAATCCTGCATTAACAGCAGCTTGTGCCATGGGTTTTCCGGCTTCAATCCCAAAGTTGAAAAATGAACTTAAAATTCCTGAAAGGATTGCGATTATCAGTCCTTTTACCAGGCTGAACTCAGCAACACTCTTTTTCTGTTCTTCTTCTGAAAGTTCCTTTTCTTTCATCATTCCTGCTTTTCCTGAAAGGGCTATTCCTGCAAGGCAAACTGCTACTCCAAGCAATACGAGTTTTCCACCGGGAGTTGCAAGCATATCGGTAAAAGAAATTTTTCCGGCAACCGGATTAATGTCGTAATAAATGGATGGGACTATGGCTCCGAAAGCTGCACAGAATCCCAACACGACTGAGTTTCCAAGCGACATTCCCAGGTAACGGACTCCCAATCCGTATGAAAGACCTCCGATCCCCCACATCAAACCCATTAAAATGGTAAAATAAATGACCTGTTTTGAAGTGGCGGCAATGATTTCTGCAAATCCGGGCACGGTAAGCCATGCTGCCAGCGGTGGTACAATCAGCCATGAAAATAATCCGCCTACAATCCAGTAGGTTTCCCACGACCATTTCCTGACTTTGTTAAAAGGCATGTAAAAACTTCCCGAGGCAAATCCGCCAATCGAGTGATAAATAATTCCGAGTATAACCTGCATATCAGATTAGTTAATTAGTTATTGATTATGCGAGTTAAATATAAAAATTAATAAGTAATTTTTAATCTCATTTCACAATTCATCATATATGGAAGTTTATGCAAAATGCAGATTAAAGGAGGCTTTTTAATATCGTACAGATTTAAAATTTTATTTAACTCAGGATAAAGCTTTAATTTATATAAACTGTTATTTTACATCCACTTTAGCTATTACAATCGCATACCCCGGAACAGTCAAAGAATTATTTTTAAAATTCAGCTCTGATTCCACAATTTTTACATTGGGTTCTTTATCCGGTTCATTGTAAATATTTGGATCATCATTCTGAATCACCCATTGTTTACCGGTTTTTGCAGTTTTAATGTTTTCAAAAGAAAACGGGACCTCTTTTGTTTCAGGAGTGCTGTTTACAATTGCAATGGTAAGCTGGCTCCTGTCTCCAGTTAAAGCAACAGAAATATCCAAACCTTCCAAAGAGTTTTCAATATTAACGGGAATGGTTCCAAATTCGTTCCTGTAAAGTTTCAATGGTAATCCGGTTGTGGCAAATCCAGCAGTTGTTTTAGTAGTTTTAATACATCCTATCACATTCACGGTTTGCGCATAATTGGCCATAAAGTAAATGTCGCTGTTTCGGAAATATTCATGCAGTCCTTTTGCAATACCCAGAGCATCTTTCTGATGGTAGCGGACTCCCAGTTCGCCGTAAATATAATCACCATACCAGAAATTCCATTCATCCATGGCTATACGGATATTTTTTTCGGCCAGCCCCTGAATGGTTTCCCGGTATTCGCGGTGTGCATCGGCAACACGCTTGATTGAATTTGCTACCTGTGCAATATGGTCCGTTACATCGTCCAGTTCTCTTTCATAGATATGTTCGCTCAAGAGGTTCATATGGTCAGCGCAGTTTTCAAGCATGGTTTTACTCCAGTCGCCAACTGAACCAACAGCGATAAGCTGAGCGTCGGGGTCAATGTTCCAGATAGCTTCAGCCATGGCATTGTGTTTTTTTACATATTCTTCCAACGGCATGTGTCCTAACTGCCAGTCTCCGTACATTTCGTTACCCACAGCCCAGAATTTAACTTTATATGGATCGGAATGCCCGTTTTCAGATCTTAATTTTCCCATTTCGGTGTCTGCTGATCCGTTACAATATTCGATTTCTTTTGTAACTTCTTCTAGGGTTCCAAGGCCTGTGTTTACTGCAACAAACGGTTCTGCACCGATCATCGCCATCAGTTCCATATATTCATGAATCCCCACATCGTTTGCTTCAACACCTTTCCATGCCGGATTTTTCCTTGGAGGGCGTTTGTCGCGTTCACCAATTCCATCCATCCAGTTGTAGCCGCTTACAAAATTTCCTCCTGGCCAGCGGTAAACAGGAGAGTTTAATTCTTTCAGCAAGGCAACAACATCGGGTCTCCAGCCTTTGATATTATCGGATGGCATCAGTGAAACTGTACCAATGTTTAATTGACCTTTTCCCTTGGGAATGACCTGCAGGGTAGCATTGCCACAAGAAAATCCGGGAGTAATTTCAAACGGGTAACTGGTAAAATCATCGGAGATTTCAGCTATTTCCGCTGTTACCTTTTCGCCAGCCTGGTTTACAAGTTCAATGGCAACCGGTAAAACATCAGCTGATCCGGAAAGCACAATACTTCCATTGTATTTTTTATCTTTTAAAACAGCAAGTCTTGCCTGTTTTATACCCACCTCAGAACCATCTCCCGGGGAGATAATTTTTACAGACTGCTCTCCCGTAAAAGGATTTTTCTTATCCATCATTACGACTTTTGCTCCACCGATCATTTCCCATGGTGAACCATTAAGATATGTATAGGGTCCTGTGTTCCAGAAAGCATCAGAGTCCTGAGCCCATGGATTAAAATCTTCAACTATCGGGTAGTAGAACTTTCTGTCTTCCAGCATTTCTGCCCATATTCCACCATAAATACATTTTCCAAGGTGTTCGATAAATTGGCCGTAAATATATTTTTCGATGGGAGCACCGGTTTTGTTAATATCAATATTAACAGCATTTTCCGGGGCTTTGGGTTGGCAATTCATCATTGCCGCAAGAACAACTAAAATAAATAATAAGTTGAAAAGGCTTTTTAATTTCATAGCTTGATTTTTAATTATATAAATATTTTTTCTTTTTATAAAAATAGTAATTTTTTTAAGGGTAGTAAAAACACCAGGATTTGAAATCACAGAATTTTCAAATTCACTGAAATAATCCTAAATTAGGATTCTTAACCAAATGAAAAACCTGAATTATGAAAAAAATTGACCGACGTAACTTTATCCGCACAACATCGGCAGGAATTGCAACTGCCTGTATTCTTCCTTTAAGCTTATCAGCCTGTGGTAAACAGGGTGTAAATTTTGGATTTCAGTCGTGGACTATTCGTCAACAGCTGGCTGAAGATTTTGCAGGCACCATGAAAAAAATGGCTGGCTATGGTTATAGTGAAATTGAAATGTGCTCGCCTAAAGGGTACACAGGTACCGAATTTGAAACCTTTACCGACATGGCTCCCTCTGAAATGAAAAATATAATAAATGATTCAGGGTTGATTTGCAGGAGTTCGCATTACAATTTTGCAGAATTAAAAGAAACCCTTGATGATACAATCAACTGGACACTCAAAATGGGGATTGAGCAGATTATACTTTCCAGTTTTTGGCTACCCGAAGGTTCAATGGATGAATACCGTAAAGCCTGTGGTGAATTAAATGTGATTGCTGAAAAGGTCAATAATGCAGGACTGGTAACAGGATATCATAACCACCACATGGAATTTGAAAAAAGGGATGGTGAATTGATTTACGATGTCCTGATGAAAGAACTGAACCCTGATTTGGTTAAAATGCAGTTTCAGGTTGCAGTGATAAGTATTGGTTACAAGGCTGCCGATTATTTTCGTAAATATCCTGGAAGGTTTGTATCGGCTCATTTGGCTGACTGGTCAACTGAAAAAGAAGCTCAGGTGCCGATCGGACAGGGAGTGGTCGATTGGAATGAGTTTTTCGAAGCTGCAAAAACCGGTGGTGTAAAGAACTTTTTTGTTGAGATGGATCCTGCAACTTTTAAGGAAAGTGCAGAGTTTTTAAAAAGCTTATAGAAAAAGAATTAGAAGTTTTTTATATAAAACTATAAAGGACTTTTGTTCATAACATTTCTTTTTTTAAATTTACCCTCAATCAACTAACCGGGAATTATGGGAGTCCTTCGGAAAAACAAAAGAATTTTATTGTATCTGGTATTTCCGGCTTTATGCTTTTTATTGTATAATAATACAGTAAATCTTCATTCACATTATATTAAAGGTGATATCATATCTCATGCGCATCCCTATCAAAAAAATGCTGATACAAGAGTCCCTTTTCAAAACCACAAACACTCAGGATTTGAAATTTTTATACTGAATCAGATATTCCATTTTTTTCAGTTTGTTATTGGTTTTTTAGGATTAACATTTTTACTGGCGCAAATCAGGGTTCAGAAAATTTATATCCCTTCAGAGGATTTTGTAAAAAACATTTATCACCTGAATTGCAGCCTCCGGGCTCCTCCATTTTCGTTTTAACTTCTGATTATTATTTGTATTGAACACTGTTCAATAATATAAACAATTGTGGCATATGAATTATGCCACAAGCAATCGATGTAATTTAAGTTAAAACACATGAAAATCAAATATTTTTTACTAATCATGATCGGCTTTATCCTGTATTCAAATATTTTGCATGCGCAGGATAAGATTAACTCCGGCAATCAGGAGACTGAAACAGCAATTTTAAAAAAACAACTTCAGGAGTTAAAAGAATCAAATGAAATTAATATTGCCCGGCTTGAGGAATTAATTTCGTCGTTGAAAGCAAGGCTCGATAATGCAGAGCAGCAAGATGAATTAAAAAAGTTACTTGAGGAAGCCAATCAGCTAAGTTCAAAGGAAAAAGAGGAAAAGGCTGATATCTCTAAAAAGTTTATGAGCGGCGTGAGGAGCCAGCAAGGACTGAATCCGAATATAAGCCTTGGAGGCGATTTTTTTGCCGGATGCAGTTCGTCAGATTTTGATTTTATAAACGAAGCCGGTGATTTTTTTTATGGGAATAATGGTTTTTTTATGCGTGAAACGGAATTAGCCTTTGTTGCCCCGTTAGACCCATTTACAAGGGGGAAGGCGTTTCTTTCTGTTACAAAAGAGGGCATTTCAATTGAAGAAGCCTATATGGAACTGCTGAACCTTCCGTTAAATATGAACCTGAAAGCAGGGATTTTTTATGCAGAATTTGGTCCCTTAAACAGGTACCACGACCATGCCCTGCCACAATTCGACAGGCCAAGTGTCCTGGTGAATTATTTCAGTAACCGTGGATTAAGCGGAACCGGAATTGCCACAAGCTTTTTACTTCCCCGTTTACTTTTTGCAGATGCCAGCAACCTTGATATTTCAATTATAAATGGAGGCAATGGCGTAAGTTTCATTGATGAAGGGAAGAGGCGGATTCTGTATGTCGGGCACTGGAAAAATTATTACGACTTGTCAAAAAACAGTTATTTTGAATTCAGCCTGAACAGCGTTACCGGTAAAAACGATATGGAAGGGAAATACAATTCCTGGATTTCGAGCCTTGGGTTAATATATAAATGGGTTCCGTTAGGAAGGGAAAAATACCGCACCTTCGAATGGAAAACCGAGTTTTTTTATGGAGTTTACGAGATGCCCGGGCAACCGGTTAAAAGCAAGGGCTTTTATAGTTCATTCGAGAATAAATTAAATGCAAGGTTCTGGATGGGAGGAAGGATCGGGTATTCAGAACTTCCATACGACAGCAATCAAAGTGAATGGGATTTTACCGCGAATATCGATTTCTGGCAAAGCGAATTTGTGTTTTTCAGGCTTCAGTATCAATATAACAAAAGGGATATTTTTGATATGAAACCCGTGCCGGATGTTAAACTGCCTTCTGACCATAGCCTGATATTACAGATTAGCTGGGCGATGGGACCACACAAACACGAAGCATATTAAAATTCAAAAAAGTAAAAAATAAGAGTATGAAAAAGTTAATGTTAATTATTTTAATTGCATTCAGCACTGGCTTACAGGCGAGTGATTCAAATAAAAGTTTTTCGGATTCAGGTGAAGAAAAATTAAACATTGTTTGTTCCTTTTCCGACTATGCAACGATTGTACAGGCAATTGTTAAAGATAAAGGAGAAGTCAGTTTTATTGCCTCAGGTGAACAAGACCCGCATTTTGTGCCCCCAAAACCGAGTTTTGCCATGATGCTTAAAAGTGCCGATATGTGGATTACTACCGGGATGGACCTGGAGGTTTGGTCATCGACTCTGCTTGATAAAGCCAGGAATAAAAAAATTATGGACGGAGCAGTTGGTTTTGTTTCCGTATCGGATGGGATTAATATTCTTCAGAAAGTTGATAAAGCAGACCGTACCGAAGGCGATGTGCATTTGATGGGGAATCCGCATATAAATACCGGTCCGTTAAACTGGAAAGTCATTGCTCATAACATTACAATAGGATTAATGAAAGTTGACCCGGAAAATTCATCGTTCTATGAACAAAATTGCGATGCGTTCTGTGATAAAGTTGACCGGGCTCTGTTCGGCAACGAGTTGGTTGATATGTTTGGCGGAGAAACACTTTGTAAATTACTTGAAAATAAAACATTGTTTCCTTTTCTTGAGAGAGACTACGAGGGAGTGAAACTGAAGGAAAAACTTGGGGGATGGTTAAAAAAAGCCATGCCTTTCAGAGATAAAAAAGTAATTGCATACCATAAAAACTGGGCATATTTCAGCGATACATTCGGGCTGATTATTATCGGATACATCGAGCCTAAACCGGGAATACCACCTTCAGCAAAACACGTTCAGGATATTGTAAATCTTGTAAAAGACCAAAACATAGAGTTAATGCTGGTTGCCAGTTATTTCGAAAAAAAATCATCGGAAATGATTGAAGAAAAAACAGGGGTGAAAGCCTTGTCGCTGCCGTTGTTTGTTGCAGGCACTGAGGAAGTGGAAGACAATTTTCAACTGGTTGATTTCTGGATTGACAGGATTAATGAATCACTTAAATAAAAATTATGCTTGATAATCTGATTTTTTTATCGGCTCCTATTGCGGGCAGCATTCTTCTGGCAGGAATCCTTGGATATTTCGGGAACCATATCCTTTCGCGAGGCATTATTTTTATTGACATTGCGGTTGCACAAATTGCAGCTCTCGGAACAATGATCGGCCTTTTGCTTGGTTTTGCTGAAGATTCTGTTTCTGTTGAAATATCTTCTTATGTTTTTACGTTAATTGTGATTTCTTTTTTTGCACTGACTAAATTCCAAAAGCAGAAGATTTCACAGGAAGCTATTATCGGTATTATATATTGCCTTGGGCTGGGGCTGGCATTGCTGTTGGTTGAAAAAATCCCTGGTGGGTCAAACTATATTACAAAAACCATTACAGGAAACATACTCTGGGTTACCTGGAAACAGGTGATTTATTGTGCGCTACTTTTTGCTTTAATAGGTATAATACATATTTATTTCAGGAAACAATTCAAAGGTATTTCTGATTCAAACAGAAATGGCAGTTTGCCATTTTCCATACAAAAAACCCGAATGTTTGAACTGGTGTTTTACATTACTTTCGGGATTGTAATTGTAAAGGCTGTACCTATTGCAGGGATCTTCCTGGTTTTTATTTTACTTGTAGCCCCAACAGCTGCAATTACCCTTTTTACATCGAACTGGAAAAAGAGGTTTATCGGAAGCTGGGTGATTGGTGTTGTTGGATCGGTTCTCGGGATTTACATTTCGTATGTTTTTAATATATCGAATGGACCTGCAATTGTGTGCCTGCTGGGTATCAGTGTTTTTATCCTGGCTTTTGTAAAATTATTCAGAAAACAAACCCTAAAATCCTGATGCCTTATGGAAATACTTGAATTTATGTTCATACCTTTTATTGCCTGTATCCTGTTGATTAGTATTAATGTGTATTTTGGGATACATGTTTTGAAAAGGGAAATTATATTTATTGATATTGCTCTGGCTCAGATAGCGGCACTTGGAGGAGTTATTGCAGAGGTAATTCATCAGTCAAATGAAAATTCACTTGCCGGGCATGGTCATGAGGGGCAACCCTGGTTTACTTTTACTTTTTCTTTTATATTTTGTGCACTGGCAGCTCTTGTGTTTTCCTTGTTAAAGAACAAAAAAATAAAAATCCCGCTTGAAGCATTAATCGGGATCGCTTATGCTGTTGCTACTACTGCTGCGGTGATAATCCTTGATAAAAGCGCCGGTGGCGATGTCCATATTCACGATATGTTAACCGGAGCAATTCTCTGGGTTGGTTGGCATGAGGTTACTATCCTTGCAATTGTGATTAGCCTGGTTGGCGCGTTTCATTTTATTTTCAGGAAGAAGTTTTTTAAACTGACTGATAATTACCATAAAGCGGACACTGGTGTAAAAAACAAAGGGTTATGGGACTTCCTTTTTTATTTTTCATTCGGATTGGTTATTGTCCAGGCTGTTAGCGTTGGTGGAATCCTTACGGTTTTTGCGTTCCTGATTATACCTGCTTCTATTTCGTCGCTTTATGCAAATCATTGGTCCTCCCGGATTTTTATCGGGCTAGGGGTTGGTGCAGTTGTGACTATCCTTGGATTGTACTTTTCATGGCAACTGGACGTGCCCAGTTCGCCTGTAATTATTTTATTTCTGGGAGTAGTATTGATGTTATCCCTGATTTTCAAAAAAATCTTCCGGAAGCAAATTTCAGATAATTAACCAATGTTTAAAACCAACTGCTGAAACATTCTTATTTAAATTACTTTCTGATTTTATAAAATAATTAATTAAAGCTTCCTTGTATTTGGAAGTTTTTTTTATAAACCTCTTTTTATTGATTAACATTCAATAAATTTTTAATTTAGAATGGCTAATCAGAAAAATATTTTTGTAACTATATTAAAATGAATAATATCTACCTGAAAATAGTTGCTGAAATTGGATCAGGCAAAAATGTGGTTTTAGGTACTTTAATAAAAACCAAAGGTTCAACACCTCAGGTACCTGGTTCTTCAGCAATTTTCAGTTCGGAAGGATTAAAATCGGGAACCATGGGGGGTGGAGTTCTTGAGGCAGAAGCACAAAAACTTGCCCTGAAAGTTGCTCACACTAAAACCAATATGTACCAGGAGTTTGAACTCAATGCTTCAATCAACGATAAAACCGGAGCTATCTGTGGAGGTTCAGCTGTATTTCTTCTTGATGCCGATCCGGCCAGGAATCTGGATGCTTTTTTGCAACTGAAAAAATCCCTTGAAAATCATAAACAGGGTATTCTCATTACACAAATTAATCTGTTTGAAGGTGGTGTTATTGTTAATCGCAGTTGGTTTTCTGAAGGTGAAAAAATCCCTTGTGATTTTTATGCTGAATATGGATTGGGATGTGAAGAGATGGCACAAATACTTCAGCAAAAAAAACCGGGAATTATAGAAAACCAGGAAAAAAGCCGGGTACTTTTTGTTGAGCCGGTTTATCCTGAACCACATTTGATTATTGTCGGAGCCGGGCATGTGGGGAAAGCATTGTGTCACCTTGCGGCTTTTTCAGGATTTAATGTTACAGTTATTGATAACCGTCCTGAACTTGCAACAAAAGAACGTTTCCCCGATGCAGGTGGTATTGTTGTATCCGACTTTGAAACCTGTTTTGAAAAAGTACCAGTTACTTTGGGCTCGTTTATAGTAATTGTAACACAAGGGCACCGAGAAGATGCAGCAGCATTGCAGGGTTGTATTAAATCAGAGGCTGGTTACATTGGAATGATTGGCAGTAAACGAAAAATAGCCCTGATACGTGAAAATATGATTTCAAGTGGGACCTGTACTGACTCGGAATTTAATAAAGTGTATGCTCCGGTTGGTCTTGATATAAATTCAGTTACAGTAAAAGAAATAGCAGTGAGCATTGTTGCGCAGCTTATTTGTTTTAAAAATCAAAAACCACGGAAAGAGATTTGGTGTATGGTTTTGGCTGCCGGCGAATCAAAACGTATGAAACAACAGAAACTGTTAATGCCTTATGATGGAAAAACCATTATAGAAACTGTTGTTGGAAAAGCAAAGGATTCGGAAGCAGATAAGGTGCTGGTTGTAACCGGCAGCCATAGTGAAAATGTTGAAACCCGGATAAAACTATATCAAATTCAATGCGTAGAAAACAAAGAATATCAAAAAGGAATGTTTTCATCTGTATTATGCGGAATTAATGCGATTCCTGCTAAAGTAAATGCAGTAATTGTTATGCTTGGCGACCAGCCAATGATACAAACATCGGTAATAAATAGTTTGATTAAGGAATATCACAAAAAACAAAGAGGGATAATTATCCCTGTCTTTCTGGGCCAAAGAGGCCATCCTGTTCTGATTGATTTAAAATTCAGAAAAGAAATTAATAATTTGACAGGAAATACAGGATTAAGAGAGTTAATGGAACTTAATCCGGACGAAATAGTTGAACTGGAGGTTGATTCGGAAGAAATTCTAAGGGACCTGGATACACCGGAAGATTATAAAAAAACAATAAAATAGACTGATCATGAAAGAAAAAATTGAATTTGAGTTAAACGGCAAAAAAGTAAATGTTGAGCTCGATAAGTCGCAAACTCTGCTGTGGGTTTTAAGGACTTATTTTAACCTGACCGGCACCAAATACGGTTGCGGAGAAGGTTACTGCGGAGCTTGCACCGTTTTGATCAACAACGAGGCAGTCAGATCATGTGCTACAAAAATGGGAGAAGTTGCTGGTAAAAGTGTTGTAACAATTGAAGGGCTGGCAAAAGGTGATGTATTACATCCTGTTCAAAAGGCATTTGTCGAACACGATGCATTACAATGTGGTTACTGCACTCCCGGAATGATTATGAATGCTGTTGGTTTATTAAATCAAAATCCTAATCCTTCGAGGGAAGATATTATTTGGGGAATGGAAGACAACCTATGCCGATGCGGTGCCCACAACCGGATTATCGACGCAATTCAAACTGCTGCCGGTGAAATAAATGGAGGGAAATAACCATGAAACCTGAAGAAATTAATAGATATTATTTCAGCGATGTAAACTCTCCACCAGGAGTTAACCGCCGCGATTTTTTGAAAAAGCTGGGTGGTGGAATTATCATAGTTTTTTCGTTTAGCGCTTACACTGTTGTAAATGGATGCCTTCAGAAAAAAGAAGAGGAAGAAGCCGGCGATGTCCCCGAATTTAACGCCTATCTGCGGGTAAAGGAAGATGGCACTGTTGATTGTTACAGTGGTAAAATAGAAATGGGGCAGGGAATTAATACTTCGCTTTCCCAGATTTTAGCCGATGAACTGGAAGTGCCTTTTGAAAGCATAAATATGATCATGGGTGAAACCAGTTTGGTTCCTTATGATGCAGGAACATGGGGGTCGATGACAACACGATTTCACGATCCATTGATCAGGGCTGCCGCTGCCGAAGCCAGAGAAGTTTTAAAAGAACTGGCTTCTGAAAAACTGCAAATTCCTGTGTCGGAATTAAAAGCGCAAGACGGAAAAATTATCAGCATAAATAATCCGAAGAAAAATATCAGTTATGCCAAGCTTACAATAGGTAAAAAAATTGTAAAAGGCCTTGGTGAGAAAATTCCTCTTAAAAAACCGGGTGAATTTAAAGTTATCGGAAAACCTTTTTTTCGGAGAGATGCTGTTGAAAAAGTTACAGGGGTAGCAAAATACACAGCCGATGTTAAGATTGACGGGATGTTGTATGCCCGGATTGTAAGGCCGCCTGCTCACGGATCAACTCTGATTTTTGCCGATACATCGGAGGCAGAAAGCATGGAAGGAGTGGAAATCTTTCGTGAAGAAGATTTTATTGTTGTTTTACATTCCGATCCAGAAGCGGCAATGCTGGCAGCCGATAAGGTAAAAGCTGAGTGGAAAATTCCGGATGCCAAAGCTGATGATGAAACGATTTTTGAACACATAAAAAGAACAGCTGTCGATACAAATGTCCGATATAAAGGCGGTGACCTGAAAAAGGGTAAAAAAGAATCGGCAATTATAGTTGAAGAAGAATATCACGATGGATATAAGGCGCATGCTTCAATTGAAACACATGCCGCAACAGCAGTTTATAATAATGAAAAGCTGACCATATATGCTTCTTCACAAACTCCTTTTGGAACCCGTCAGGCAATTTCGGAAAGGTATTCTATCCCGCTTGAAAATGTTCTTATAAAACAAATATACATTGGCGGTGGATTCGGAGGGAAAATTTACGATCAACAGGCAAGGGAAGCTGCTCGTATTGCCATCAAAAAAGAAGGTACGCCCATACAGTTAATGTGGAACAGGCAGGAAGAATTTATGTATGACATGTTCAGGCCCGCGGCTGTGGTTAAAGTTGGCGCCGGAATGGATAAAACAGGTAAATTAAATTACTGGAATTTTGAAATTTTTTGTGCAGGGGACCGTGGAACAGAATTGTTTTACGATATTCCCAATCATCAGACCACCGTGTCTGATGGTCCGGAAGTTCATCCTTTTGGCACTGGAGCATGGCGCGCCCCCGGAAATCCTTCAACTACCTTTGCCCGTGAATCCCATATTGATATTATGGCTTCGAAAATTAACATGGATCCGCTTGAATTCAGATTAAAAAACATGAATAATCAACGAGCTCTGAATTCTTTGCAATTAGCAGCAAAATCGTTTGACTGGAATAAGGAATTGCCCGAAGGACACGGAAAAGGAATTGCTGTTGGTGAGGATGCGGGCACTTTAGTAACCGTTATGGTTGAAGTTAAAGTTGATAAATCTTCGGGTCAGGTTCAGGTTATAAGAGCTGTGGTTGGACAGGACATGGGTCAGGTTATAAATCCCCAGGGAACAATTATTCAGGCTGAAGGATGTGTTAACATGGGCCTGGGTTACACCCTTTCCGAAGATGTCGAATTTAATTGGAAAACGGTTAAATCCAAAAATTTTGATGATTATCAGATAACTCATTTTTCAACGGTACCCGAAACTATTGAAACGGTTTTAGCTGATGCGATGGATCAGCCACCACAAGGAGGGGGCGAACCGGCAATAATTTGTATGGGGGCGGCTGTTGCCAATGCTGTTTTCGATGCGTGTGGCGCAAGAGTATTCAGAATGCCTGTAACACCGGAAAGAGTTTTAGCTGCGCTAGCTTAATTCTGTATTAATTTTCGAAAAATTGAAATCATGGATGAATTAAAAGATTATAAAGAATATCTGAAAACACATGTCCCCGGAGTAAAACGAAGAGACTTTTTTAAGTGGATGGGAGGCGGAATTTATGTCTTCTTCAGTGTAGGAAAAGCTCTGGATTTATTAGCTGCTGATGGCGATCAGTATGGAAGGGGAGGAGTGTCTGACGATTTTAATGCTTTTGTCAGGATTAAAGAAGATGGCAAAATTACCTGCTTTGTAGGTAAAATCGATATGGGGCAGGGAGCCATTACTTCCTTTCCTCAGATGGTTGCCGACGAACTTGATGTGGCTTATGAAAAAGTAGAAATGGTTTTAGGCGATACTGATTTATGCCCCTGGGATATGGGAACCTTCGGATCGATGTCGGTGCGGATTTTAGGTCCTACACTCAGGGCTGCCGCCGCCGAAGCAAGAGCTGTTTTATTAGAGCTTGGTTCCGAAAAACTTGGTATCCCGGTTGACCAGCTTTCTGTAAAGGACGGAGTGATATTTATTAAAAATAACAGTAAAAAGAAAGTTACATATCAGGAACTTGCCAAAGGGAAGAAGATCGAACGGCACATGGAGCAAAAACCTGCACTGAAAGATTATTCTGAATTGAAAGTGATGGGAACTCCAAAATTTCATCAGGATGCTTTGGATAAAGTAACCGGGAAAGCCCTTTATTCCGGCGATATACGAATGCCCGGAATGGTTTATGCCCGAATTTTGCGTCCGCCTTCACATGCTGCAAGTTTGGTTTCGGTTGATACTTCGGAAGCGGAAAAGGTTGAGGGAGTGCAGGTTGTAAGGGATGGAGACCTGGTGGCTGCTTTGCATGAAGATTCTGAAATGGCAGGGAAAGCACGAAGTTTATTTAAGGCAAAATTTTCAATCGAAGAAGAAAAAGATATCCGTAATGATAACATGTTTAATTACCTGCTGAAAAATGCTCCGGATGGAAACAGCAATATAAACGAGGGTGATCTTTCAACAGGAAAAGGACAGTCTTTTGTGGTGTTTGAAAATGAATATCATGACGGATATGTAGCACATTCACCAATGGAACCACATACAGCCCTGGCTTATATGGAAGGCGATAAAATGATTGTCAGGGCAGGAACACAAACTCCTTTCCCGGCAAAAAGCAACATTGCCCGTGCACTTGGAATGGAAGAGGAAAAAGTGAGGGTGCAACCTCCTTTTCTGGGAGGTGGTTTTGGAGGAAAGTCTGCACATCAGCAGGCAATTGAAGCTGCATTGCTGGCTAAGCTCACAAAAAAGCCTGTCATGGTTGACTGGAACCGGAAGGAGGAATTTTTCTTTGATGAGTTCCGTCCGGCAGCTATTGTAAAAGTGAATTCCGGCATTGACAGTAATGGGAAAATAACTTTTTGGGATTATCATGTTTATTATGCCGGCGACCGGGGCGCTGAAACCATGTATGATGTTCCGCATCAGAAACGGACAGTGTATGGCAGAGGTTGGACTGCTCCGGGGATCCATCCGTTTGGAACCGGAGCATGGAGAGCACCGGGCAACAGTACAAACGTCTTTGCCCGAGAGGTTCAGGTTGATATAATGGCTGCCAAAGCCGGAATCGATCCTGTTGAATTCAGGCTTAAAAATCTTACCGATAAAAGGGCTATTGACGTACTGGAAGCTGTTGCAGAGATGGCTGACTGGAAACCGGCAAAATCACCAAGAGGAAGAGGTTTTGGAGTGGCTATAGGTTCTGATGCCGGAACTTATGTGGCACACATCATACAGGTTGAAGTGAACAAACAAACTGGAGAAGTTAAAGTGTTGAAAATCTGGTGTGCACAGGAAATGGGCTTCTGCGTAAATCCGCAGGGATCAACCATTCAAATGGAAGGTTGTATAAATATGGGTTTGGGTTATGCATTGAAAGAGATTGTTGAATTTGATGGAGGAAAAGTTAAAACATCAAATTTCGACACATATGAAATTCCAAGATTTTCATGGATTCCTGAAATTCATACTAAAATCCTTCAAAGGAATGAACCCCCTCAAGGTGGAGGAGAACCTGCTATTATATGCATGGGGGCAGTAATATCCAATGCCATTTACGATGCCACAAAAGCCAGGCTGTTTGAAATGGCTATGACACCGGAAAGAGTGCTGAAAGCGTTGAAGAAGGATTAAGGGTTGATCTCCTGATTTTTATTGTGTGTTCTTTTGTCCGTCCCTTAAAAAGGGGCGGCAAAGGATAAGTTGCTGCCTTTTATTGATGAGACTATCTATTGCCGTTGGCTTCAGCCGACGGATGTCTGCAAGCAAAAAAATGTTTAGGTCTTAGCCCATTCACAAGATAAAGCAATTTTATTCATAGAGCCATTAGTACCAAAAAACAGTAGCTCCCGTATCTTTTAATTCAGGCAATGAAAGAATTTCTAAATTCGCAGTTTCATTTAAAATTTTCCTGCATGAAATATTTATTATCAATAGTTTTTCTGTTTACCGTATTCTCATTGAAAGCTAAATCACTTTATGTTTCGGTTGATGGGAATGATTTAAATTCAGGGGAGGAAATTGAAAATCCTTTAAAAACAATAACCAAAGCAATTTCATTAATTAATCCTGGCGATATTATCTATGTCAGGGGAGGAGTACATAGCTATTCTTCAACAATTAGTATTTCAAAAAACGGCACCGAGTCTGACACTTGTTTTTTAATGGCATATCCCGGAGAACGGCCAATACTTGATTTTTCAGGAACAGCGTTTGGGAAAAAGGGGATTAGTTTAACCGGGAATTACTGGTATATCAAGGGCTTTGATATCAGGTATGCAGGCGACAATGGAATGAACATTTCAGGGGGCGGTAATAATATTATTGAGTTTTGCTCCTTTTATGAAAATAAAGATACCGGCCTTCAATTGGGAAATGGGGCCCATGATAATACGATTGTAAATTGTGATTCGTACTATAATGCCGATCCGCCGGATTATGGCGATGCCGATGGATTTGCACCAAAACTTGATGTAGGTTCCAACAACAGGTTTATCGGATGTCGTTCATGGGGCAACTGTGATGACGGATGGGATGGTTATATGCGTGGAGCTACCAATGTTACAACTATCCTTGAAAATTGCTGGACCTGGGGAAATGGTTATTTAAAAGACGGAACAAATCCGGGGTCTCAGGCTAATGGCAACGGATTTAAAATGGGGGGTGGCGACAACAGCAACAGCCAGAACCTTACGCATCATTTTTATCTGACAAATTGTATGTCTTTTAGCAACAAGGCAAAAGGTTTCGATCAAAATAACAATGTTGGTACTATGTATATGTTGAATTGTACTGGATTTGGCAATGGCTCTTCAAATTTCAGGATAAAAAAAGAATTAGTTGGGGAGAATGAATTGATTGTAAAAAATTGTGTTTCATATGAAGGCAAAGTAGAACTGGGAAGTTTTGCAATTCAGGAGACTAATAGCTGGATGCCGCCTTTTTATGTCGATGAAAGCGATTTTATTACGATTGATACATCAGGTGTTTCTGCTCCGCGTAAAGAGGATGGCAGCCTGCCTGATGTTGATTTTATACATCTTTCTGAGGGCAGTGATTTAATTGACGCAGGAACAAACATAGGATTACCATTTTCGGGATCTGCGCCTGACCTGGGTGCTTTTGAAACAGAAATCATTCAAAGCAATTCAATTGAGATTAAAGAAGATTTTGTACAGGTATATTTTTCTGATGAATACCTTTATATTAAAAACAGGAATTCAGAAAGGCTCCCATTACATATAAAACTATTTAATATAAACGGGCAATTGGTATTTGAAAAAGAATCCGGTTCTGTAGATTGTAAAATAAATACTCAGGAAATATCAAGCGGATTATATTTACTCACACTTAGCACTTCTGATTGGCTGTTTAGCAGAAAACTGGTTAAATAAACTGTTAAGTCCGCCAAGCCCCATTATGTCTTCCAGGTCTTCAACAACAATGTCGGCACCGGCATCAGTCAATTCTTTTTTATTGTTTTCACGTGCAATTCCAATGGTAAGCCCGAAATTACCTTTTTTGCCCGCCTGCACTCCTGAAACTGCATCTTCAACAACAATTGCATTGGCATATTTTACTCCAAGTTGGTCGCAGGCTGTCGTGAAAATATCAGGTTCAGGTTTTCCGTTTAATCCTTTTTCGGCAGATACTACTCCATCAATTCGGGTATCAAATAAATTCAGTAAGTTGACTTTTTCAAGCACCTGTTTACAGTTTTTACTTGAAGATGCAACTCCCAGCTTAATTCCGGCATTTTTCAGTTCGTGAATTAATGAAACTGTCGAAGGGTAAACTTCCACGCCTTCGGTATCCAGTACTTCGTTAAAAGCAATATTTTTTTGATTTCCCAACCCGCAACAGGTTTCAGAATCAGGAGTATCTGAAGGTTCTCCGAATGGAATATTTATATCCTTTGACTTAAGAAATGATTCCACACCTTTATACCGGGGCCTGCCATCAATATATGGAAGATAATCTCCCGCATGAGTAAATTCCACAAACTTTTCACCGTGTTCAGCTTCTCGTTTATGCAGGTAATCATCAAACATTTTTTTCCAGGCCCGCGCGTGAACAACAGCTGTTTTTGTAATAACTCCGTCGAGATCAAATATTACAGCATCGAACAATACTTTTTTTTTCATAAATTTTTTAGTGCGATGTAAAGATACCCTTATTTTTGGGATTAAACCTTTTAATATAAGTCGGTTTGTTTGTTTATCACGATTGAATTATTCAATTCTAAAACCATCTATTGTTTTTAACCTGTAAAGAACAAACCATAATTGTTTTTAACATATTATGGTTAATATTATATCTCTCAAGTGCCAGTATTTTCATTTTCAGCCACTTAAAGTCGCAATCCCGAGATTTTTGTTGTTTTAACATTCGATCGTTGATAAGTAAAGCCTTAAAGGAGTTTTATCCCCCGATATCTTATAGTGTTTTAAGTACTTTTAAATGAAGATATCTGGTCTGATGAAATCGAAGTACGGATTTGAAACAAGCAGGGAGCGTTCCGGTTTGATGAAAAAAATCCGGAGTAGGGACACTGGTCCTGAAATAGCTTTAAGAAAATTATTGTGGAATGCAGGGATCAGGTATCGGAAGAATGTAAAAAAACTGCCCGGTTCGCCCGATTTGGTTATCCGGAAATACAGGATTGCAATTTTTATAGATGGCGAATTCTGGCATGGGCATAACTGGAAAAATAAAAAGGGGAAAATTAAATCAAATAAAGAATACTGGGTACCTAAAATTGAAAAAAATATTGTGCGCGACAGTGAAGCGAATGAAAAGCTTCAATATTTAGGATATAAGGTTATCCGGTTCTGGCAACATGAAATTGACCAAAATCCTGCAATGTGTTACCTGAAGGTCATGCAGGAAATTGAAAATAATAACAACAACTGACTATGAAATTTATAACAGTAAACCAATTTTTAAAATTAACTGTATTGTTATTGATCGTTTTGGGGCTTTCAACCTGTTCAACATCCAGAAAGTCTTCAAGTACGGCCAATATGTTTAAAATACCAAAAAAAATTATCAATGCCGAAGACCTGCCTTCTTCATTAAGGACTGAAAGTAAAGGCCAGGTGCATTATGTTCAGCTGTTTCCCGATGAAATTACAAAAGATGATATAATTCCGGTGGAACAAACCGAACCCGAAAACATAGTTTCGGAGGTACAAGAAAAAGCAGATGAAGGTGAAAAAACCGAACCGGATGCTATTGATGCTTATGTTGAGGAAATTGTGGATAATCTGGTTCACAGCCGTTCAAGGCCAACGTTTTACCATATTGTCAGCGGGAGTTTTCAGAATAAACTTTATGCAGATATGTTTGCCGAGCATTTAAAAAATATCGGGTACGGGAATACATATGTACAGTTTTTCGATAACGGTTTTAACAGAGTTATCGTACAACGGTACAACAATGAAGTGGAAGCTCGCCAGTATTTACAGGGTTACAGGGGCGACAATCCTTTGTATGCCGATGCCTGGCTTTATTATAAACTGAGTTTAGAGAATGACCCGATGGCTTACATCACAAGATAGGGAACCCGAATTTGCAGGCAGATTTTATCCGGGAACCAAAAAAGAGCTCAAAAATGAGTTGAGCCAGTTGTTTCTGGAAGCAGAAAAGCCAAAAACTTCAGATAAACCACAAGCCTTAATTTCACCTCATGCCGGCTATGTCTTCAGTGGGCAGGTTGCTGCTTCAGCTTTTAACCAAATCCCGGATGGAGCAGAATATGAAAGAGTATTTGTTCTTGCATCAAGCCACCAAATGCATTTTAGTGGTGCTTCGGTTTTTACCAAAGGGAATTATAAAACTCCATTAGGAACAATCAGGGTTGACCTTGAGTTGACAAAGGAACTAAGTGAAACCTCCCGTATTTTTTCAGACCGGACTGATCCTCATTATTTTGAACACAGCCTTGAAGTCCAGTTGCCATTCCTTCAGCATAAACTTGGCAATGAGTTTCTTTTGGTCCCGATAATTCTTGGAACACAGTCAAAGGCTGAGGTCAAATTAATAGCAAAAGCTTTGGAACCCTGGTATAATTCTAAAAATCTGTTTGTTATCAGCACCGATTTTTCGCATTACCCTGAATACAAAGATGCAAATGAAGTTGATGACATTACTGCAGAAGCCCTTGTTTCAGGAAATCCGGAAAAATTGCTTGACACAATAGAATCGAACAGGGAACGCCGGATTCCCGGCCTGGCAACTTCGATGTGTGGCTGGACTTCCGTGCTGACATTAATGAATCTTACTGTAAACAAAAAATACAGATACGAAAGAATTCAATATTTAAATTCAGGAGATAATCCGGTTTACGGAGGCAAAGACAGGGTTGTAGGCTATCACGCAATTGCTGTTTATCAGATCCGGGATGATATTTTCAATGTTTCTGAAAAAGAAAAACAGGCATTGCTTGAAATAGCACGCAGGTCGCTTTTTGATTCTTACGGGCTTGAAAAATATAACGAAAAAGGGCTTGACCTTGAAGGTACTCTACAATTAAATCTTGGGGCATTTGTGAGCCTTTATAACGGTAAGGAATTGCGGGGTTGCATCGGCCAGTTTGAAAGTGATAAACCTTTGTTTAAGGTAATTAAACGTTTGGCTGTTTCTTCATCGAACGACAGGCGGTTTGAAAAGGCAGGTGAGGAAATGGTTAAAAATATGACCATAGAAATTTCGGTTCTTTCACCTTTAAAAAAGATAAGTTCAATTGATGAAATTGAATTGGGGAGGCATGGAATTTATTTAAAAAAGGATTTTATTTCAGGTACTTTCCTGCCACAGGTTGCAACAAAAACAGGTTGGGACCTTGAGCATTTTCTGGGGCATTGCTCACGCGATAAAGCAGGATTGGGGTGGGATGGATGGAAAGATGCCGATTTATTTGTTTATGAAGCTGAAGTTTTCAGCAATAAACAAATTACAGACTGAATATTTCGTTTAAAACAGCCAGCGATTTAATTTCCCGCAATGTGTCGAAGTGCTGCCGGTAATAATCAATAATTTTTATTAACAACCGGTTCCGGTATTCCCTGTTAATTTTAAATTCCTGCAATTTTTCTGTTTTCATTTCAACAAGATTAAAAAACAGGCTGGTTTCATTTTTATCCATAAAAAAGGGATGAGCCGGTTCTGATAAAGATGTTTCACCCTTTTTCAAATCGAAAAAGGAATTGTTCACCGATGAATTAAATTGTGGCCTGATGCCAACAAATTCGGTTAGCCGGGCAAGAAAAAACAAATGAAAATTACCGATGGATTCTCCTGTAAGGTCGAGGTATTTTATGGCGTTTTCAAAAAAACTGAACAGGACGGGATTGCTTTCTTCTTCCTGCAGCAGTTTATACAATACTTCAGCAATAAAAATAGCCTGGGTCGATTTTTTTATATCAAAAGGGATCGAACGGAAAGTTTCGTATGTTTTAAACTCTTTCATTCGCTGAACCTCCCTGTTCTCTTTTTGATAAACAATCATATCGAGCAGGAAAAGAGGCTGAAGGGCTGAACTTTTATTACCTGCTTTTTTCCCTTTTACAGAATTAATAATATACGATTGCCTTCCGAATTTTTCGGTATAAATGGTAGCAATCAGGCTGCTCTCGCCATATTTTACACCATGCAGAAAAATTCCTTTTGTTTGTGAAAGCATGTAATTTCCCCTATTAAATAAGGGTCAATTTATAAAAAGTAATTTTGAAATGTGCGTTTTTTCTCCGTTTTTATCAGATAGGAAAATCAGGTAAACACCTGTTTTAACCCGGTTGCCATTCAGGTTTTTACCATCCCATGTTGCCTGCCCCCCCAGCGATGTAGTATTGTAGACAAGGTTCCCGGAAATATCTGTGATTTTAATATCCGATTCTTCCATAAGCCCGGTGATTACAACTGGCCCATCATATGTTTCCCTGACTGGATTCGGATAAACCAGCACATTTTCAAAAGTATCATGCCCTTCAATTGCATCACCCATATATGAGACAATGCCATCCTGGGTTCCAATAAAAACTTCACCCGAAATCTGATTAATTGCTATGCTGGTAATATTATTGGATAACAGAGGGCTGTTATCTTCTGTAAAATGATGGATTTCTTCTTCCCCGTTTGCTGATATCAGGTAAATGCCCGAATTGGCAGTCCCCATCCATTTCCGGTTTGCCCCGTCAACAGCGATTGCAGTAACCGTTTCAGTCTGAAGGAGCGGATGATAAAGTCCGTCGTTTAAATCAAGGCTGGGTTGTGTAGCATAAAGAAATTCTGATTCCCAGATACGTTCAGGATTAAAATACACAGCAACACCTTTTGAAGTTCCGATCCAGATTGCCCCATCCTGATCTTCAGCAATAGAGAAAATGTCGTTCATATCGGTTATCAGTTCTGTTTCTCCATTGTTAAAATATGATTTGACCTGCAGATATTCTTTTTGGGATCCGTCATTGTTTACTACACAAATGTTGTGTCCCCGTGGTGCAACCACCCATTTGTCATCGTTTTGTGTTACTAAAACCTTCCCGGTTTTTATTTGTGAAATGTTTGGAAGGCTGAAGGCTTCCCATTCGCCATTGGCATAAAGTACGCTTAAAACATCGGGGACATCTGCATTTGTAACCCATAAATTTCCTTTCGAATCAAAGTCAAGCCCACCAATTCTCACATAAGGCTGGTTGATTATGGCAGTCTGCAAAGAGCTGTTATTTTCTGTATACCTGTTCAGTAATTCCCCGTTTTGAAATTCGAGTAAACCACCACCCCAGGCTCCAACAAAAAGGTGGTTTTTATCCGCCGGGTTTGCAATCATACAAACCACATCTGAAAGTCCCCCCATTTCAGGTATTTCATTTCTGGTAAAATAGCTCCAGCTATCTTCCCTGAAAAGCTGGAATTGCGGAGGAGTCCAGTTATTATCCCACGAAGCATTGTATCCGCCGGAAGCTACCCATAAGTCATTATCATTGGCATACAAACAAAAGACCTTATTATCGATAGGCCCTTCAGGGTAAATCGATTCAAAGGGCTCACCTGAAGCTTTTACCAGGCCAAAATTGTAATCGGCAATCCATAGTCCGGTATTTTCATTATAAACTGCACTTAAAGTCCCGATATTGGTTTGAATTGCTTCAATACCCGGATAGGACTGAATCCTGGCAAATTGCTGATGGTTCTGGTCGATAATATAAACGATTTTATTTCCGGTAACAGTCAGGTAGTTTTCTGTCCCGCTCAGATTTCTTACAGTATTAATATATGAAAGATACCGATCCCAGCTCTCTCCATTTTTTAAATACATTTCACTACCATTCCAAACGGCAATGATATTTCCGTTAAATGATTCTATTTCAGTATACTTTTCATTAAAATGCGGAATTGAGGAAATTCGCGACCAGTTTCTGTAATCAAGAAGATTAGGGCTGTTAATATCGGCAAAATAAATCCCTTCTTCGGTTGCTGCATAAATAGTATTTCCGCTAATGTCAACATCATAAACTGCGATCTGGGAACCCTCGTTTCCTATTAGGTATGTATCTTTAACTTCCTGTTTTTCAAGGTTTATTACAACGATTCCAAATCCACAGGAAATATATGCTTCCGAACCTCTGAAAAAGATATTGTTAATCGATTTGTCTCCCATAATCGATTTGCGTTTTATATCGGAAAGGTTTATAATGTTATTGTCATAAATCAGATCGATGTTGCTGTTTTTATAGGCAACCATTAAAAGCTGGTTTTCCGGGCTGTATTCAATCGAAGTGATGTTAAAATCGTTTAACCCGGTCAACCTGTTGATTTTTTGGATACTGTTGTCAATGATGTTATAATAAAACAATCCACCCTGGGCAGCGCAGTAAATTTTTTCTCCGCCATCGGCAACATCAAGGGCATACGAAAACGAAAGAAACTCTTTCCATTCTCCGATTTTTTGAGCAGATGAAACGGATATTATACTTAAAAAGAGTAAAAATGTAAAAATGTGTTTTTTCATTTTAGTCAAGTGTTTTCAGGTATTTTACCAGTTTTTCCATAGCTCTTCCTCGGTGGCTGATAGTGTTTTTTACGGATAAATCCATTTCTGCAAACGACTCATTAAATCCTTCAGGAAGGAAAACAGGGTCGTAGCCAAAACCTTTTTTCCCTCTTTTTTCCCTGAGAATTTCACCGGTTACAATTCCTTCGAACTGGATTTCGGAACCATTTAAAACAAGCGAAATAACAGTTCTAAAACGGGCTTTTCGGTTATTTATTTCAGAAAGTTTTTGTAAAACTTTATCCATGTTTGCTTCCGGATTTTTTTCTTCACCTGCATACCGGGCTGAATAAACTCCGGGTTCGTTGTTTAAAGCCTCAATTTCTAAGCCTGTATCATCGGCAAAACAGTTGTATCCGTAATAATTAAAGATATAAAAAGCCTTTTGTGAAGCATTTCCCTCGATGGTAGGTTGTTCTTCAGGAATTTCTTCATTACAGGCTATTTCTTCCAGTCCCAGCAGTTCGAACTCATTACCCAGAATAGCCTGAATTTCTTCCAGCTTGTGTTTATTATTGGTTGCAAATACCAGTTTCATTCAACTAAAATTTGTGTAAAAATAAGGAAATACAATTTGTTTTTAAAGCTAATTTTTTCTTCGGGTAAGATTATATACTTCAACATTTTTGTATGATTCAACAACTTCAGACTCAAAGTTTTCATCGATATATTTTTTACAGGGCTGGCTGTTGGTAATTACCTGGCTTTCCGATTTGCAAAGTTCCTTTGGAATAAACCTGATATTGCTGCCTCTGCTGATTAAAATATTTGTATAGAATATCATGTGCGACAGGTGAAACGGAATACCGGGGCTAAGCCCTAAATCTTCAGGTTGCAGGACATAACAGTTCTTTAATATTTTGTTGTTTTCGACCTGGTCGCGAAGGTAATAGCTGATATAATAAAAATCCTGATCCCAGGATTGCTGTTTTGGATTGAAAGTAAAATCAATAATTTTTGATATAGGTTGAAAAAATAATAAAGGTAAAATCACTAAAAAGGCAAGATCAACAATGAATTTGTTTTTAATAAATCTCCACCTGGAAAGAAAGGAGATAATTGTGTAAACAGTACCGGAAATAAGAACTGCAAAAGCAGGATAAAGAGGGAGGTCGTACCATGCCAGTTTTGTTTTTGAAATACTGATTATCAGTAAATAACTTAATCCTGTAATAACAGCATAAAAGGTTATTTTTTTCAGGTTTTTATTATCAGAAAAAAAAGTTACAGGAGAAAGTAGTAAAATCCACCAGAAATAAAATCTCCTGTTAATTAATCCGTCAATATAAAAGCGTAAGTTTTCCCTATGCCCGTCGTTTGCATTAAAAAAGCGCCCGAATATTTCATTATTCCAGACTGCTTTCAGGTAGCCAGGCAATTTGATTTCCCTTATCAAATAATACCAGCCAACAGAGATAATAAAGAGAATTATTCCAACCCAGAAATGTTTGTTTTGTAT